>NZ_JBIMLI010000031.1:0-41536 GCF_051859755.1 Limnospira sp. | reverse complement strand
CGATTTCATACCCGAAGGTCTCGCACCATACTTGGTATTATACCGTATTGCCGTAAAATGTTAACCTAATTTGAGATGAAATCATGCTCCTAATATTTACATTACCCTGATGGATCTTAAATCTTTTATTCGCGATATCCCAGATTTTCCTAAGCCCGGTATTGTCTTTAGAGATATTACTACCCTGTTAAGGGATTCTCAGGGCTTACGCTATACGATTGACACTTTGAAGGATAAGTGCGATCGCCTCTCCCCAGATTATGTCGTGGGTATGGAGTCCCGTGGGTTTCTGTTTGGGGTTCCCCTGGCTTATCAGTTGGGTTGTGGGTTTATCCCCGTGCGAAAACCTGGGAAGCTACCAGGACAGGTCATCGCTGCACAATACCAGTTAGAATATGGGAGCGATCGCCTGGAAATGCACATTGATGCCATGGCACCAGGTAGCAAGGTTCTGATTGTTGATGATCTGATAGCTACCGGGGGAACGGCGACGGCGACGGCTCAATTGGTACAAGAGGCTCAGTGTCATTTGGTGGGTTTTGCTTTTATCATCGAGTTAAAGGCCTTGGGGGGACGAAATCAATTACCTGATGTCCCCATTGTCACTTTAATTGATTATGACTGAAAAAAAAATATGAGCATTGACTCTGATAACTTGTTGTATGTGGCGAAACGACTTTTTCAGGCGCTGATTACTCTGCTATTGGCTTCTGTACTCTGTTTTGCGATCGTCCAACTGGCTCCGGGTGATTATCTTGATAAATATATCAATAATCCCCAAATTTCTGAGGACACTCTCAATCAGTTTAGAGAACAATTCGGATTAGACCAACCTCCTATTATCCAATATTGGAATTGGCTAACCCAAATTGTCACTAGGGGGAACTTTGGCTATAGTTTTGAAAATCAGCGATCGGTCACGGATTTACTCTGGGAAAGAGTCCCCGCTACCCTACTGTTAGCTATTTCTTCCCTCATTCTAACTTGGGCGATCGCACTTCCCCTAGGAATTTTGGCCGCCGTTAATCAAAACCGCCGAGTCGATCGCACCCTACAAGTAATCAGCTACACTGGTCAAGGGTTCCCCAGTTTCATCACCGCCTTACTGTTACTATTTTTAGCCCAAAAAACTTCCCCTCTTTTTCCCGTTGGAGGTATGACCAGCATAGACTATCCTGATTTGTCTCTCTTGGGGAAAATCGGTGATATTGCTTGGCACATGATTTTACCAACCCTGGCTTTAAGTATAACCAGTTTCGCGGGTTTACAGCGACTCATGCGCGGTCAATTACTCGATGTCTTACGTCAAGACTATATCCAAACGGCGCGCGCTAAAGGTCTCCCAGAAAACCGAGTGATTTATGTTCACGCTCTCCGAAATGCCATCAATCCTTTAATTACCTTATTAGGATTTGAATTCGCTAGTTTATTAGGCGGCGCTTTTATTGCCGAAACCTTTTTTAACTGGCCGGGACTAGGAAGGTTAACTTTAGAAGCAGTTAGACAACAGGACCTTTATCTAGTTATGGCTAGTTTAATGATGGGTGCTGTTATGCTGATTCTGGGTAATCTTTTGGCGGATTTACTTTTAAAATCAGTAGACCCTCGCATCAAACTCGAAAACCTGAATTAATCCCCCCTCCGGTGCGTCATACCCCGGTTATATTCATCCTCACCCCTCTCCTCTCCTACACTGGGAGAGGGTATCTAACCTATAAGGTGGCAAATTTATCTGATATGTCAATTAGCGCTTTTTGAATGCCTGGTTCACTCATGGAATGTCCAGCATCAGGAATAATAATTAACTCGGCTTCCGGCCAAGCCTGATGCAATTCCCAGGCGGTTTTCATGGGACAAACTACATCATAACGACCCTGAACGATCGCCGCTGGAATATGACGGATACGCTGAACATTAACTAATAGTTGGTCTTCGGATTCAAAAAAACCTTGATTGACAAAATAGTGGCATTCAATTCTAGCGAAAGCCGTGGCAAAATTGCCATCACCAAATCTTTGGATTAAATGCTGATCTGGCAATAATTTACTGGTGCTGGCTTCCCAAATTGACCAAGCCTTAGCCGCCGCCAATTGTATTTGGGGGTCATCACTGGTTAAACGACGATAATAAGCTGAGATTAAATCGTGACGTTCTTCTGGGGGAATAGGTTTGATATATTCCTGCCAAGCATCAGGGAAAATGTAGCTGGCTCCCTCCTGATAAAACCATTGTAGTTCGGCTTTTCTTAACATGAAAATACCCCGCAAAATCAACCCTTGACAATGTTGGGGGTAAGTCTGACTATAGGCTAGGGATAGGGTACTTCCCCAACTACCACCAAACACCACCCAACTGTTAATATTTAGGTGATTTCGCAGGCGATCGATATCTTCTACTAAATGCCAAGTCGTATTTTCTTCTAATTCTGCATGGGGGATACTTTGACCGCATCCCCGTTGGTCAAACATGATAATTCGCCACTTTTCGGGGTCAAAATATCGACGATATTCTGGTAAGCATCCGCCGCCGGGTCCCCCATGAAGTATCACCACTGGTTTACCTTCTGGGTTCCCGGACTGTTCAAAATAAATGGTATGTAAGGAACTAACTTGTAGTTTGCCTTCGGCGTAGGGTTCTATGGGAGGGTAAAGTTGGCTCATGTTTGAGTTATCCTATGGTTGGTAATTAGTTGTTGATAATGAGGGGATAAACGGCTTGAGGATTAAGCTGTAGGCGACACATTTCTCGCCTAGCTAAACCATCAGCATAGCACTGATTAATTTCTGTGGTTCCGTCTTCTGAGGCGATCGCTTCTATGAAAAACACCTGGGGAACCTCCGCAAAAGCCCAGCCAAATTTACCAGTTTCTCCGGGTTGTAACTCCCCTGGGCTAACGGTGGCTTGGTGGCTTTCTACTTCCACTAAAATATTACCTTCCTGACGGTATAAACGATAAACTACTTGTAGCGATCGCACTACCTCTGAACTCTGATTAGTCAGTTTACCTTCTACCGTATAACGTCCGGCGGTGAGGGTTTCATTAGTCACCATTTGCATTTCACTAATTTGGAAGGGTTGATTTTGGGCTAATAACAATGGAGATGAAACCACTATATGGGGAACTGATATAGCCGGGTTAGGGAGTAAGGTTCCCAGTCCTAATGCTGAAATTAAGAAAATCCGCGAATAACTTAACATAGGTCAAATCTGATATATACTGATGATGGTGGTTAGCCTAGGCAGGAATTGCTAAGGACTGCACCACTCCAATTTTATCGCGATCGCTGTCAATTTTCATCACCTAGAGGAAGAAAAAGGCAGAATTCCCCTAGGGCTGATTATCTGCTAAAATCATGATAAAATTAGTACACCCACAGCCATTATAAATCATCTATGACTGCAACTGTCTCCACTCCCCACCGGGTCAGCACCGAGAAAATTCGCCCGGCAATTCAAGCACTACAGCCACAGTTAGTTAAGTGGCGGCGGCATATTCACCAATACCCAGAGTTAGCATTTCAAGAAAAACTAACCGCTAAGTTTATTGCCGAAAAACTAGAGGAATGGGGAATTAATCATCAAACACAAATTGCCGAAACCGGAATTGTAGCCATTATTGAAGGTCATCAACCGGGGCCAGTTTTAGCAATTCGGGCGGATTTTGATGCCTTACCTATTCAAGAACAAAATGAGGTGAGTTATAAATCTTGTCATGATGGCATTATGCACGCTTGCGGTCATGACGGACATACAGCGATCGCCCTAGGAACTGCCTATTATTTATCGCAACACAGACAGGATTTGTGTGGTACAATAAAAGTAATCTTTCAACCTGCTGAAGAGGGGCCAGGCGGCGCATTGCCCATGATTGAAGCTGGGGTATTAAAAAATCCTGATGTTGAGGCAATTTTGGGGTTGCATTTGTGGAATAATTTGCCATTGGGAACGGTGGGGGTGCGTGCTGGTGCGTTAATGGCGGCGGTAGATATCTTTGAATGTCGCATATTGGGGAAAGGGGGACATGGAGGGATGCCGCATCAAACCATAGATGCAATCTTGTTAGGTTCCCAAATTGTTAATAACCTGCAAACCATTGTAGCAAGGAATGTTGACCCCTTAGAGTCTGCCGTGGTCACTGTGGGTTCTTTCCATGCTGGAGATGCTCATAATGTGATTGCAGACCAAGCGACAATCAAGGGGACAGTCCGCTATTTCAATCCTCAATTTAATGAATATTTTAGCAACCGAATCGAGTCAATTGTGGCGGGAATTTGTCAAAGTCATGGGGCGAGATATGAGTTAAATTATCAACACAATTATCCGCCAGTAATTAACGATCCATCCCTAGCCAATTTGGTGAGAAGCGTGGCGGAATGTGTGGTAGAAACGCCAGCGGGGATAGTGCCAAAATGTCAGACTATGGGAGGTGAGGATATGTCATTTTTCCTGCAAGAAGTACCGGGGTGTTATTTTTTCATGGGGTCTGCTAATAGCGATCGCAATTTAGCTTATCCGCACCATCATCCTCGGTTTGACTTTGACGAAACCGCCCTAAGTATGGGGGTAGAAATGTTTGTGCGGTGTGTAGAAAAGTTTAGCGGTGAAAAATCCTAACTGCTGAACCCAAAAGAGTGATCGTCATGTCTACAATAGGGTGCAGAGCCTTAAAATGCAGCTCTCGGTAGAGAATAAAAATTGATCACGGTATTCCAAAAGCTCATGAAACGTAGAACTAAGCCCACATCTCCCATAGCTTCCGCCTTTAACTATACCGCGATGGCAGTGATAGCAGGCGTTCTGGTGTTGGGAATTGGTATAGGTATGGCGATAAGTTCCACCGCCACCCTAACCCCCCAGAATGTAGCATCCAGCGAATTCATTGATCGCAGCGCTCCCAACCCAGAAATCTGTGTTAAATTCGGAGCCAGTGCCATGGTGACAGATTTACGGGTATTTGTGACCCTGAACCCGTTTAGTGTTTTCGTCGCTCAACCTCGGATGCAACCGGGATGCGTTTTGCGGACCAGTAACTGGGCTCTACTGAGACAGCGGAACCTGATCACCGTGGAAGAGGAAAGAGACTGTAAACACCGGATGAACACCTTTGGCTATACGGGAGACCTGAACGATGATGCAGAGGTAAGCTGTATTTACCAAAACAATAGCGCCCAGAACGATTTTCTGAATCAATCAGGTCTCATCCCGAACCGTCCTAGACCGGAGGCCGATCGCTTTTAAAACCCTTTAAAATCGTGGGCTAGTTGGTAAAGCTGGGGTGATTCCTAGCAAAAAGTCATTTTGGGCTAATTCCTGAACCAATCGGACTTGGACAACCTGACCCGGTTCAAGAATATGCTGTTGAGGGGAACTAATAGCGCCAACAACAGCCCCTCCCACAGCCCCAGCTAGGAATCCCAATCCATCAAAACCACTAACGAGTAATCCTCCCAAACCGCCAACTCCTGACCCAATAGCCACATTTTCCGGCTTAATTGGTCTCGCACCTGGAATCCAAGTTGATTCAGCCACAAAGGGAATGCTACGACCTTCCAGGTTAATGGCTTGGGCGACAAAACGGGTTCCCTGATTAGTGGTTTCAAACCTTCCGACGACAGGGGTATCTGGAGGTACGACAAAATTACCTGCTGCGTCTACAATTCCCCCTTGCAAAAGTAAAACATCTTGGCGGTTGAATTGGGATTTTAGGCGCACATCGTCAATTCCAGGATATTGGAGAGTGACAGTTGTACCGACGGGTAATAAAATACGACGGTCGGGGCGTTGGGGTTCTGGTACGGGTCGAAAACCTTGGCTAGGTGGTGGTAATTCTGTGGGTAGAGGTTGACCAAAGGGGATAGCTGCAGTTGTGTTAGACATGGGGAGAATTTGAGTTCCGACTTGTTGAGCAAGTGGCTCTGGTCTCACCAAGCTGGTTTGGGTGGGGCGATTTAGGGGGACTCGCAGAAACTCAACATCTGGGAAAGGCTGGGGTTGAGGATTGGGTAAGGCGCTGATGGGGCGTGGTTGGGGGGTTAATTGGGGGGAAATATTGGCAGATGTGGGAGACTGAGTTATGGGGGTTGTGGTTAAGTTATTTTCTGCGGGGGGTTGACGACGGGCTAACAAAACGGGACGCAATACCCACTGATTTTCTACGCCAACTCGTCTGAGTTGAATTTCTCTGTCATCAAGAATGAAGCCAGGAGCGAAATCAATTGTCATTCGCGCTACGGTGGGTTCAAGTTGGCTAACGCTGACCCGACGCACTAAGCCGGACTCGTAGAGTTCGGTGACATTAACACCTAAATCTGTATCTGGTAGGTCGATAATAATGCGGCTGGGTTGTTGGACTACGGCTAGTCGGGGTCTAACTCCTTCTGGTAGTTGGACTTGAACGGTTCCGTTATTGGGGTTGAGGGTCCACTGGGGAACGGTAACGGCTAAAACTGTGTTGACGATCGCCTCTGTACCTACTATCAAAGTGGCGATCGCTGTAGTTAGACCTAATTTGAAAAGACTAGGGAACCGCCGCCGTGTCAATTTCCCGGTTGGGAGTGGTTGGGTTGGCGCGGCACTGGAAAAACCAAGTGACACTGGAAACGGTCTATACTTGTTTTGCATGATCGCCACATCAAAAAAAGTTTTCTGAGATGATTGCTACTATAGCTCATCTCTGGAGTTCGTATCATGTTTTTAGTTAGAATGCAACCCTAAACTCCTAGATTTGGAAACTCATGCAAAAGTGGCAAAGATTGCGATCGCAAATGATCATAGATCATCCTTGGTGTCGGGTGCGCCAAGATGCGATCGCCCTTCCCGATGGGAATATTATAGATGATTTTTTTATCAATATTCGGCCTGATGTCGCCTTAGTTTTTGCTGTCACCGAAGACCAGCAGGTGATTTTTGTTCGCCAATACCGACATGGAGTCGAGCAGATTTTATTAGAACTCCCCGCTGGCGGTTTTGACCCGGCTACCGAAACCCCCACCGTCGCCGCCTTACGGGAACTTAGGGAAGAAACAGGTTATGTCGCCTGCTCTTTAATTCCCCTAGCTACCCTATACGATAATCCCGTCAAGGACACTAATTCTATTCACCTATTTTTGGCGGAAAATGTGCAACTGCAGCACCAGACCCAACTGGACCCCACCGAAGATATCCAAGTGGTTCTGATACCATTGGCTGAAGTTATAGATGCGATCGCCACCCAAAAGATTCAAGTAGCCGGAACCATTGCTGCTATCTTTTTAGCCTGGGAATATCTCCAGAGTAAAAAAACTCAGTAATCGATGAGCTATTATCTGCTATAATCATGTCATAACTCTATTCTTATAGTTCCGCTTTCTGACCAGCGATCGTCCATTAATGCTTGAAATTTGCCGCACCCCAATTCCCCCCGCACGCACTAAGCGCATCGAAATCCCCGTGGCTCGCCTTCCCACTCAAACTATGCTATCCCTACCCGTTATCGTCATCAATGGCTATACAGAGGGACCCATACTCTGGGTGAGTGCCGCTATTCACGGCGACGAAATTAATGGCGTTGAAATCATTCATCAAGTCTTGCAAAAAATTTCCCCCAAGCGTTTGCGGGGGACCGTAATTGCTGTTCCCATTGTCAATGTCTTTGGATTTATCGAACAATCTCGATATTTACCAGATCGCCGAGACTTAAACCGCTCATTTCCGGGTTCCAAAAGAGGAAGCCTCGCCTCCCGTATAGCTCATTTATTCGTCCAAGAAATTGTCAATCACTCCACCCATGGAATTGACCTACATACAGCATCAGGTCACCGTAAAAATTTACCACAAATTAGAGCCAACTTAGATGATCCTGTTACCTACCAATGTGCGCGCGCTTTTGGAACTTCTGTGATTATTCACTCCCAACTTAGGGATGGTTCCCTACGTCAAGCCGCCACTCAAAAAGGGATTCCGGTTCTTCTATATGAAGGAGGGGAGGCGCTACGATTTAATTCCCATGCTATTTATATTGGCGTTCAAGGTATCCTACGGGTGATGGAAACCTTAGATATGTATGACTTCCAATTTGATAACTTTCCCCTGGAACCTATAGAAGTGCAAAATACTCAATGGGTGCGTGCTTCTCGTAGTGGGATATTACAACTATCTATTGAGTTGGGGGAACGGGTATATAAGCGCCAACTCCTAGGTGTTATATCTGATGCTTTTGGTGATACCAGCGTCAAAGTCAGGGCTCCTGCTGATGGGTTAGTTATCGGAAATCAGCAAAATCCCTTAGTTAATCAAGGGGATGCTATAGTTAATTTGGCTCTCCTCAACTCTGAAGAGAATCTCGTTCATTTTCCATCTTAGAATACTGTTCACTTGGGAGATAATATCGTCCGGTTTTGCTTAATACAGAAGGTCGCCGGGGAATTTCGATCGCAAATTCTGACCCCTTAGTTAGTACCGACTTACAGGTTAAATTTCCCCCATGTTTAGCCACAATTTGATAACTCATGGCTAATCCTAAGCCGGTACCATGACCCACAGGTTTAGTGGTAAAAAATGGCTCAAATAATCGTTTTCGCACATCTTCTTCCATACCCAAACCATTATCAGAAATTTTAATTGACACCCAATCCGAGTTAATTAATTCAGTGCTAATCTGAATAGTTGGATCGAAGTCAACCAAGCCATTTTCGAGTTTTTCTACTTCTAAAATCGCATCAATTGCATTACTTAAAATACTCAAAAATACCTGATTCAGTTGACCCGCATAACATTCTACTTTGGGTAAGTATCCATAATTACGAATGACTTTAATTTCGGGAAACTCATGTTTTTCTAAGGTGGGAAGTCGTCCTTTGAGTCGATGTTGCAGGATTAATAATGTACTCTCAATCCCATCATGAATATTGACGGGTTTCATTTCCGACTCATCAAGTCTCGCAAAATTTCGCAGAGACAAAACAATCTGTCGAATCCGATTTGCGCCGACTTCCATTGAATCTAAAATGCGGGGTAAATCGTCTACAATAAAACCTAGTTCGACTTCCTCAATGCGATCGCGAATTTCCGCCACTGGCTGTGGATAATATCGCTGATATAATTCAATCAGTGCCAACAAGTCTTGTACATATTGACCCGCATAGCTAATATTACCATAAATAAAAGTAACTGGGTTATTAATTTCATGGGCAATTCCTGCGACCATTTGACCCAGACTGGAAAGTTTTTCATTTTGAATTAATTGTGCTTGAGCCTGTCGGAGTTGTTTAAGGGTTAGTTCCAACTGTAATGCTCTGGCGCGTTCCCTAGCTTCCGACTGTCGCAAAGCATCTTCAGCCTGTTTGCGATCGCTAATATCCCTAACTGTCCCGGTCATGCGTAGGGGTTTACCTTGCTCATCTCGACTCACCACTTGACCATGATTAAGCACCCATTTCCAACCCCCATTATTGGTAAACATCCGGTGTTCAACCTCACAAAAATGCGTGTGATTTTGCCAGTGTTGTTTTAAGCAATAAATCACCTGATGGCGGTCTTCAGGATGCACCAGCTTCAACCAAGACCGAGGATGGTTGTTGATGTGCTTCATATCATAACCCAGCATTTGTCGGCATTGAGGGCTAAAATAGACCTCATCAGTGCCTAAATTCCAATCCCATAAACCCTGATTAGTTCCAGTTAATGCTAATTGTAACCTCTCCTCATTAATCCGCAGAGCTTCCGAGGCTTGTTTTTGTTTAGTAATATCAAAAATTGCCCCCGCCAAACATAAAACTTGTTGGTCATCATCAAAGATACCTTGACCCTTATCATAAACCCATCGTTCGGAACCATTGGCTCGCCGTAACCGATACTCTAAAATATAGGGATGGCGTTTTTCTACAGATTTTTGAATCGCGTCTATAACTGTTTGTTGGTCATCAGGATGAATCAGACTTGCAAAGCTGATAGTTCGGTTTAAAATCAAATCATTAGCGCTATAACCAGTAATAGACTCCACCCCCGGACTCATAAAGGTCATGGTGCGATCGATGTCTAAATTAGAGCGATAAACTGCACCGGGAATATTAGAAACCAGGGTGCGAAATTCTCCCTGACGTTCCCGCAGCATTCTCTCAACTTGTTTGCGATCGCTAATATCTCGGATAAACACACATTGATATTCCTGACCTTTAAAGTTCAGATGATTAATCATCATTTCCACGGGAATGAGGCGATTATGTTTAGTCCGATAGCGAGCCTCAATTTTTAAAGACCCACAGCGGCGCAGGATTTGCCAATGTAAATGCCAAGAATCTCGCGGAAAATCCGGGTTAATATCATGAATCGTCAATAACAATAATTCGCTAGGGGAGTAACCCAACAGGCGAGAAGCTGACTCATTCACATAAATAATTTCTCCTTCTATTCCAATCCAAAAAATCGCATCGGCGGCTTTATCAATAGAAAATTGTGTCAGGGATATGGTATCTTCCGCAGACCAGTTATTGATCTTGGCGTTTACTTTGATAGTTAATGGATTGGGATTTCCTGAGTTGGGGGAGTTATTGGCGGCTGAATTATCTAGGCTAGATGTCAAATTCTGGCGGCGGATAAACCCCAACATAGGTATCTGAAACCACCACAGCCAAAAGAATATTAAGTTGGTAGCGAGTAATCCTAAAATGGCTAAGATAGTTATCACAAATATTCCCCCGACGGGATACCAGACAATTTCTGTGTCAAGTATTTGAAAATTCCCCGCCATGACTAACCCCAAGCTGAGTAACCCCGAGTTACCGATGAAATTACCACCGCCGCGCCAAAAGGGTTGATTTGGGGTTGAGAATTTACAGCGATCGCCATAGATTGATAAGCTATTGTTGAGCATACCTGCTGACAAGTAACTAACCAATGCGATCGCAGCAGTTAACCACAAATGTAGCCAGTTTGATAGTGATTCTGGCGAAAAGCTATACCCCCTGAGCATTATATGAGGCTCAAAGGTTAATAATTGGGTAAAAACATATACCAACAATTCTAGCATTTGTTAAATTATTTTTTGGGGTTCGCTTCCCGTCAACAGAGAGAGCAGATATTTGTCCACTAGGGGAAAACCTATCTATAAGCACCCATAATTCGGTGGTTATCCCCATTGAAAAGCATAATTAACCTAGCAAATTAGTTGCCAAATATTGAGATGTCTATAGTAATGGTGATAATAGGTGAAAGTTAATACAACCCGATTCCAGAAGATACCGGAATAGTAGGCATTTACTCACCAACCAAGGGGTTGGCGGTTGGCGGGGAAATGGATCATTGATTGCCATAACCAGAAAAGGTGCAAAATGGGAGCAATCCCCCAGGCGATCGCCTCCGAACTGCATAGGGGAATTGCCATCCTGGTTAGGAATTAGCCAGAACCCAATTCACCAGGGTTCGGACAGGGAATCCGGTCGCACCAGTTTTATTATAGCCCTTATCCTTATCTGTCCAAACTGGGCCAGCAATATCCAAATGAGCCCAAGGGGTATCCTTAACAAACTGTTTCAGGAACAGAGTAGCCGTAATCGAACCCGCCGCCCGAGGTCCCGTGTTTTTCATGTCAGCATGAATAGCCTTGAGTCCTTCAAAATATCTTTCCTCAATTGGCATCCGCCAGAATTTTTCCCCAGCTTTTTGGGAAGCAGATTGTAACTGTTGCGCCAGTTGATCATCAGGACTCCATAACCCAGCGATATCATCTCCCAAGGCAATGATACAGGCTCCGGTGAGAGTTGCTAAATCCACCATAGCATCAACCCCTAGGCGGTCAGCAAACACCAAAGCATCAGCCAAAGTTAAACGCCCTTCAGCGTCCGTATTATTGACTTCAATAGTTTTGCCATTAGAAGCGCGCAGGAAGTCTCCAGGGCGCATAGCACGGCCGCTAATCATGTTTTCGGTTACGGCACTGATAAAATGCACCTCAACTGTGGGCTTTAAGGTGGCGATCGCCTTAGCCGCGCCAAAAGTCGCCGCCGCCCCAGCCATATCCATTTTCATCATTTCGATGCCGCTACCCGTGGGTTTCAGGTTCAAACCACCCGAATCAAAAGTCAAACCCTTACCCACAATAGCTAGTTTCCGGGTCGGTGTTCCCTGGGGTTTATAGGTGAGATGGATAAACTTAGGAGGCAAATCCGAGGCTTGAGCCACCCCTAAAAATGCTCCCATTCCCAATTTTTCGCAATCTTCCCGTTCCAAAATTTCCAGTTCCAACCCATACTCAGCAGCCAGAGATTTAGCCAATTCTGCCATAGTTATGGGGTTAACCTCATTAGCCGGAGCCGCCACCAACTCCCGCGCCAAGAACACCCCAGAACAGACCTGTTGAGCCAGGGTAATGGCTGCTTCTGTACCCGGAAACCCTAGCAGATCTACAGACTCGACTTTAATTTCTTTGTCCTTAGTTTCCGACTTAAAGCGATTATCCTGATACAGAACTAACTCTAATCCTTCTACAATAGCCCCCACCGTCTCCGACGCATTACCCACCGGGAAACTGATACCCAGGGTTTTACCTTTGAGTGCTTTCGCCGCCTGTCCTGACGCAGCCGCACCACGTCGGATAGCTTCTAGGGTGTAGTCCTCAGCAGACCCCAACCCCACTAAAACCACCTTACGAATGGGACTATTGCCACCCACACGACCAGAAGCACTACTATCAGCTTTTCCCTGAAAGTCTGATTCTTCGATAAGTTCTTGTAGGGTCCCACCGAGTTTTTGATTGAGTTCTGCTAAATCCCCACTCAGTTGGACTTGTCCTTCAAACAGACCTATCGCTAATACATCTCCACTCCAGTCTAGGCGGTTAGTATCTGTGGCTCTAAATTCCATGTCTTAATCTCAATGCCTTTTAAAGTACGACTTGGGTCATCTTTCTTAATCCTATCGTGAGGGCGGAAATTATTTACCCCAAATTTGGATTACCCTGCTCCCCGGACTGTACCCGCTAAAACTCCCCATTTAAGGGAATTTTTGTTAATCCCGACAAAAAAAGTCGGGTATGGTTGACGGGAATTTGACAACTGTGATAGTCTTCATCCAACAGTTAGAACAGCAGAAAAAGCAGAGGTAAGTGTCATGACCCAGGCAACCCATAACCACACCACCACCCCCACCGCCGGAGCTACTTTTGATAAACTCAAATGTAAAGAGTGCGGCGCGGAATATGCTCTGGAAGCCAAGCACGTTTGCGAGGTGTGTTTTGGTCCCCTGGAAGTTCACTATAACTATGACAACCTTCGCCAACTGGTAACTCGCGAAACTATTGAAGCTGGCCCAAATTCGATCTGGCGTTATCGTCACTTTTTACCGGTAGCTACAGATAATGTTATTGATGTGGGAACTGGGATGACTCCGTTGGTGAAGTCAGAACGGTTAGCCCGCCGCCTCGGTCTCAAAAATCTTTATATTAAAAATGATGCTGTTAATATGCCTACCCTTAGCTTTAAGGATAGGGTGGTATCTGTGGCTCTCAGCCGCGCTAGAGAGTTAGGTTTTTCGACGGTTTCCTGTGCGAGTACGGGAAATTTAGCGAATTCTACGGCGGCGATCGCAGCTAAAGCGGGATTAGATTGTTGTGTATTTATTCCCTCCGATTTAGAAGCTGGGAAGGTGTTAGGAACATTAATTTATAATCCGATTCTGATGGCAGTTAGAGGCAATTATGACCAAGTTAATCGCCTCTGTTCAGAAGTAGCTAATACCTACGGTTGGGGTTTTGTTAATATCAACCTGCGCCCCTATTATTCGGAAGGTTCTAAAACTCTGGGTTTTGAAGTAGCAGAGCAGTTAGGTTGGCGACTGCCAGATCATGTAGTAGCGCCGATCGCTTCTGGTTCGTTATATACCAAGATTCATAAAGGTTTCCAAGAGTTTGTTAAGGTGGGTTTAGTGGAAGATAAACCCGTGCGTTTTAGTGGCGCACAAGCGGAAGGTTGCTCTCCTGTAGCCCATGCTTTCAAGGAAAATCGCGACTTTATTACGCCAGTTAAACCTAATACGATCGCTAAATCTATCGCTATTGGTAATCCGGCTGATGGTGTGTATGCAGTAGAATTAGCCAAAAAGTCTGGCGGTAGTGTGGAGTCAGTTAATGATGCTGAAATTATCGAGGGTATCAAATTACTGGCGGAAACTGAAGGTATCTTTACAGAGACGGCTGGCGGAACTACGATTGCGGTGTTGAAAAAACTGGTGGAAGCGGGTAAAATTGACCCCGATGAAACTACTGTTGTTTACATTACTGGAAATGGCTTAAAAACTCAGGAGGCGGTTCACGGCTACATTGGCGAACCTCTGACCATTGACCCGAAACTAGATAGCTTTGAAGTGGCGATCGAACGCGCACGGACTCTCGATCGCTTAGAATGGCAACAGGTTTTGGTTTAAGATTAGCCAAAATCGGGTAAGATGTGAAATCTTGGGGGAAGGTGCAAGCCTTCTCCTTTTGACGGCAATTTTCTATCCAATTAATCAACAATGGCTGTTAAAGTTTTAATTCCCACTCCCCTGCAAAAGTTCACTAACAACCAAGCTACCCTTGAGTGCGAGGGGACGAACATTATGGAACTAATTGATTCCCTGGAAGCTAGTTGTCCGGGTATCAAGAAAAGTCTCTGTGATGATGAAGGAAAACCGAGGCGCTTTTTGAATTTCTACGTCAACAGTGAGGATATTCGCTTCTTAGATGGTACGAATACCGCCTTAGCTGATGGTGATGAAGTGAGTATTGTTCCGGCTGTGGCTGGAGGCTAGAGAGAGGACTGAGAAACCTGGTTTCTGATACTTTGACCGGGTGTAACGGGTTCCGTGACTCCTTTTCGGGTAGGAACCCGGTTACCCGGAAAGTCTAGGATATTAAGTCATTTTCTCAGAGCATTAGCGATCGCTCCTTCTAATTCGCTTTGGGAGAGGCTAGTCACAAAAAAGACTTCCTGAACGGTTTTTCCCGCCCTAGCCAAGACCTTAAAGCCGCCGCGAATAGGAACAGATACTCTTAACTTCATGTGCGGACAATGAGCCTTAGCCCTAGTAATTACTCCCGGGGTAATCGTATGAATTCCCTGATACTTGGTTAATCTATCTAAGACAGGGATCAAGCCCTGAAGGTGGGTAGAGTGATTCCAAACCAAGCGCCCCGAGTTTTTATTATTCATGATTTTTGTGAAAACGCTACTACATCATTCTAAAAAAAAGTAGGGACAATTCACGAATTATCCCTACATATATTATCGATGCAATAACAATAGGCTTAAAAACCTACGCCTAGCAATTAGTCAGCGGCTTGGGGGAGCAGTTCCCGTTTTTCGCCTTGTAAGACTTGAACTTGACCGTCCTCATTAACATCAACGATCGCCGTATCGCCTTCTTTGACGCGACCAGAGAGGATTTCCTCGGCGAGGCTATCTTCCAGCAAACGCATAATGGCGCGACGCAGGGGACGCGCACCGTAGCTGGGATTATAACCTTCTTCTACCAGTCTTTCTTTAAAGCGATCGGTAATTTCCAGGCGAATGCCTTTTTCAGTGAGGCGACCGAACACCTCGTTAAGCATAATTACCGCAATTTCCTTGACCTCATCTTTATTGAGTTGACGGAAGACGATAATTTCATCAAGACGGTTAAGGAACTCAGGACGGAAGTATTGTTTAAGTTCTTCATTAACCAGGTTGCGGATGCGGTTATATTGAGCATCAGCTTGATTTTCTTCAAACTCGAACCCAAGACCGCCGCCACCTTTTTCGATCACCTTAGAGCCAATGTTGCTCGTCATGATGATCAGGGTGTTTTTAAAGTCTACGGTGCGACCTTTAGCATCGGTCAAGCGCCCATCTTCCAAAATCTGCAATAACATATTGAAGACATCGGGGTGAGCTTTTTCGATTTCGTCGAACAGCACCACGGTATAAGGACGACGGCGCACGGCTTCGGTGAGTTGTCCACCTTCGTTGTAACCCACATAGCCGGGAGGAGAACCGATGAGTTTAGAAACGGTGTGCCGCTCCATAAATTCGGACATATCCAGGCGGATCATAGCTTCTTCTGAGCCGAAGAAGTAGGCGGCGAGGGATTTAGTCAACTCGGTTTTACCTACGCCTGTGGGTCCAGAGAAGATGAAACTAGCGATGGGTCGGTTGGGGTTCTTGAGTCCGACACGCGCACGACGGATGGCGCGAGAAACGGCTTTGACAGCTTCTTCCTGACCGATAAGACGCTGGTGGAGGGTGTCTTCCATGTGCAGGAGTTTCTCGGACTCGGACTCGGTGAGTTTGTTAACGGGAATCCCGGTCCAACTGGCCACGATTTGGGCGATATCCTCTTCTGTTACCATGGGGGAATCATCGTCGTCGGTGCGAGTTTCGGATTTTTTGTTTTGAGCGATCGCCCGAATTTGGGATTTAATTTCCATTTCGCGATCGCGCAATTCTCCGGCTCGGTCAAAGTCTTGGGAGCGCACCGCGTCGTCTTTTTCCTTGAGGACTTGTCGCAATTCCTTGTCGAGTTCCTTAGCGGCTGGGGGAAGTTGGGAGTTAATCAGGCGCACCCGCGATCCGGCTTCATCAATCAAATCGATCGCCTTATCGGGGAGATAGCGATCGCTAATATAGCGATCGGACAATTTCGCTGCTGCTTCGAGAGCCTCATCGATAATTTTAAGTTTGTGGTGCTGCTCATAGCGTTCCCGCAGTCCATAGAGAATCTCAATGGTTTCCGGTACCGAAGGCTCACCGACCATCACGGGTTGGAACCGACGTTCTAGGGCCGCATCCCGTTCAATATGCTTGCGGTACTCATCGAGGGTAGTAGCACCGATACACTGCAACTCACCCCGCGCCAAAGCTGGCTTGAGGATATTAGCCGCATCGATAGCTCCTTCCGCAGCACCTGCACCAATGAGGGTGTGAACCTCATCAATTACCAGGATGACATTACCGCAAGAGCGGATTTCATCCATAATCTTTTTGAGTCGTTCCTCAAACTCACCCCGATACTTAGTACCCGCCACCAATAGACCGATATCGAGGGTAACAACTCGTTTATCTTCCAGAATGTCGGGAATATCATTTTGAGCAATGCGCTGGGCGAGACCTTCGGCGATCGCTGTTTTACCGACACCCGGTTCTCCAATTAGGACCGGATTATTTTTGGTACGCCGACCCAAAATCTGGATCACCCGCTCAATTTCCTTTTGTCGTCCCACTACCGGGTCAAGTTTGCCCTCAGCGGCCATTTGGGTCAAATTAGAGCCAAACTCATCGAGGGTTGGGGTCTTAGTGCGACCGCTACTTCCCCCGGCGGTGACTTCCGCCGTTTCACCCAACATCCTAATTACCTGGGTGCGAACCTTCGACAGGTCAACGCCCAAATTTTCCAGGACGCGAGCGGCTACTCCTTCTCCTTCTCGGATCAGACCCAGAAGCAAATGTTCTGTGCCGATATAATTATGCCCGAGTTGACGAGCCTCTTCCAAGGAAAGTTCTAAAACCCTCTTGGCGCGCGGAGTGAACGGAATTTCAACGGCTACAAACCCGGAGCCACGGCCGATGATTTTTTCGACCTCGATCCGAGCATCTTTGAGGTTGACCCCCATGGACTTCAGGACTTTGGCTGCTACGCCAGTCCCTTCGCCAATCAGACCCAGGAGGATCTGTTCTGTTCCTACGAAGTTATGTCCCAGGCGGCGTGCTTCCTCCTGGGCTAACATGATCACCTTAATGGCTTTTTCTGTGAAGCGTTCAAACATGGCTAATTTTTATCACCTGCTGCTGGCTCGTATGCTAATTTTAGCGTGATATTTTCAATGATCGGGTAAAACTATGCCGAAAGTTGCTCAACAAGTTTTACTTATGGGATTGACTCATTTTTAATTGTATCTACGGGATGAGGTATTTAGGTTGGCGATCGGCTCGTCTTTGGCCATTGAGTAATCCCCAATGACTACGGGATCTGCCGAATAGGGACAAAGTACCCGAAATGGAATCAGTGATTCTGTATCGTGGTTGTCTGTCTCTGACCCGGATTTTAGCACAATCTCAAATAAGACTTGGCAGACCAGAAAGCCAAAGTATTAGGGCATCTTCTCCGGTGTCGGCATAGTATTTTTTGCGCCTTCCGGCAATTTGGAAGCCGAATTTTTGATATAGAGATAGGGCGATATGATTGGAGGGCTTAACTTCTAGGGTAGCGTGGGATAATCCTCGCTGTTGGGCGAGTTGCAGTAAAGCCCGCAGTAAATCGGCCCCTAGACCTAAGCCGCGATAATCGGGATGAATGGCTAGTAAAGTGATATGGGCTTCGTCTACAATAGCCCAGAGACAACCGATGCCTATGACTGGTAGGGGTGGCGTTTGGGCGACTTGTACGGAAATTGGCTGTAAACCTGATAAGGGTTGTCCCTGGGTTGGGTGTGTCCAGATGACCAGATCGCTATTGGGGCTATCTAATTCCCGTTGATATCCCGATTCATTCCATAGTCCACCTAAGCAAAGGCGATCGAGTTCTACTACTGCGGGTAATAAGTCGGGGGTGAGAAGTTTGAGTTGTAGGATGGTCACAGAGGCTGGGCTGAAAGCTAATAGATAGATTAAGATTAACCATGGTGACAGAAATTTGGTACGATCGCAGATACACGCGCCGATAAAAAAACTAACTATTGATACTAAAACTGTGGAAAATTCAGGACTTCAGTACCTACTCAACTCGGAAGAAAGCACAACCGAGCGATCGCCTAACCAACAACTGTTACCCCTCACCGCTAAGGTCAACCACCAAGACCACCTAGAAATTGGGGGTTGTGATGTGGCGGAAATGGTCAGTCAGTTTGGTTCCCCTCTATATATATTAGATGAAGTGACCCTGCGTACTGCTTGCCGTCAATACCGGGAGGCTTGGGCGAAATACTATCCGGGAGAATCGCTGATTCTCTATGCTTCTAAGGCATGGAATTGTTTAGCGATTTGTGCAATAGTTGCCTCGGAAGGTTTGGGAACTGATGTGGTTTCTGGTGGGGAACTATACACCGCGAAAACGGCGGGGGTGAGTCCCGATAAGATTTACCTACATGGTAATAATAAATCGCGATCGGAACTGGAGTTAGCCATTAGCACTGGCTGTACTGTAGTGGCTGACAACTGGCTAGACCTGACCAACCTGGTGGAATTGGCAGATGAAATGTCTGTACAATCCCCCGTGCGGGTGATGATCAGATTTACCCCAGGAATCGAGTGTCACACCCATGAGTATATTCGCACCGGACATCTTGATAGTAAATTCGGATTTGATCCTAATCAACTTGATGAGGTGTTTAAATTTGTCAGCAGTAACCCATCTCTATGCTGCGAGGGAATTCACGCTCATATTGGCTCTCAGATTTTTGAACTGCAACCCCATCAAGACTTAGCTGGGGTGCTAATGGATGCGGTCACTAAAGGCAGTCAGTATGGTTTAAATATTACCGAAGTTAATGTGGGGGGAGGTCTAGGGATTCGGTATACAGAAGATGATGACCCCCCCAGTATTGAAAGTTGGGTAAGTGCGATCGCCTCATCCGTCGTCGCCGCCTGTGAACAGCGCCAAATCCCTTTACCTAAGCTGTTGTGTGAACCAGGGCGATCGATTATTGGTCCGGCTGCGATCACTGCTTACACGATTGGTTCTCGCAAAGAGATTCCAGATCTGCGGACTTATATAGCCGTTGATGGGGGAATGTCAGATAATCCCCGTCCGATTACTTATCAATCTGTGTATAGAGTGGTAATTGCTAATCGGATGTCCGCACCATTAACCGAAACCATAACAGTAGCTGGCAAACATTGTGAATCTGGGGACATCCTCATTCAACAAGCCCATCTCCCCGGAGATTGTCAAACTGGTGATATCTTGGTGGTAATGGCAACAGGAGCCTACAATTATAGTATGGCTTCTAACTATAATCGTCTGCCTCGTCCGGCAGCCGTTCTGGTGAATGATTCCCTAAGTTCGATAATTATTCAACGGGAGACCTATTCGGATCTGATTCGTCAGGATCGTTTACCCGAGAGGCTTGGCGATCGCCCTTGATGCCTTAATTTAAGTAACTAACGCGGGGTTAGACATCGCCCCGCATCATGCCTGTCCCCATTTAAGGATGAGGAATCGAGTCCCCAGCAATATAGATAATTAATTCATTATCGATAAGTTGGGAGTTCGGGAAGATGTCAATAGTTTTAACCTCATATCGCGTTCAATGAGTTCGGGTCAAAGTCAAGACCCTGCCTGGCTTGAGTCCTGGTTGGTTAACAGCATCGATATTGGACTGGTTTTTGCCGTCGCCTATATCGTCCTTGTGATTATTGGAGAGCGTCGAACCTTGTGGATGGTTCGAGGTTTCATTGTGTTAATGCTGGCAACGGCGATCAGTAATTGGGCTAATCTGAGACTGCTTTATATTGCCCTAAATAGTTTGGTAACTGGTTCCGCAGTGGCTATGGCTGTGATTTTGCAGTCAGAGTTTAGACAATTTCTGGAAAAATTAGGGCGAGGGGAGGTGCTGCAACTGTTTGCTGCCAGCCGAAAAGGTATCCCTGAACCCGATGGAGTCATTGATCAAATTGTCGAGGCGGTCAAAGAACTTTCTCAAAACCGTACTGGGGCTTTGATTATAATTGAAATAGGCAGTCCCATTGATGAGCGTGATTTTTCCGTTCCGGGTGTGCGTTTAAATGCCGAAGTTTCCAGGGAACTGCTACAGACGATTTTTCAGCCTAAAACTCTACTCCATGATGGTGCGGTGCTGATTAGAGCCTCTAGGGTGGCTGCTGCCGGGGTGATTTTGCCCCTGTCTGAAAGGATAGCCTCGCGACAGTTGGGAACCCGCCATCGAGCAGCTATGGGCATTACAGAAAAGGTTGCTAAGTGTGTATGTATTGTGGTTTCTGAAGAAACCGGGTCAATTTCTCTGGCTGATAAAGGTGTACTGAATCGACCCCTAACCAGTAGTAAACTCAAGGAGTTATTAGAAGCTCGGTCTTTTGTGGCGGGGGATGATAGAACTAAGCCTCCTATTTCCATAGATACCCTTAAACGGCGAATAGGATTAAAGAGGTGGTCGTTCATTTCCCAGGTGTTCCGTTTTCGTTCGTCAGCTTCTCGGGAGAAAAAATGAGTCGAAAGCCAAGGGTTATACATGAGTTACCTGCTGACCTTGACCGAAATCGCCTCCCAAACCATGTCGCGGTGATCATGGATGGTAATGGTCGCTGGGCGAAACGTCGGGGACTACCACGCACTATGGGACATCGGCGAGGGATTGATGCTCTCAAGAATTTACTCCGTTACTGTCGTGATTGGGGAATTAATGCTTTAACGGTTTATGCCTTTTCCACGGAAAATTGGGGGCGACCCCTAGAAGAAGTAGATTTTTTGATGGCTTTGTTTGAGCGGGTTCTCATGCGGGAACTTGAGGAGATGATGGAGGAGGAGGTTAGGATTAGGTTTGTGGGTAATTTGCATCGGCTTCCCGGTTCTCTGAGAGAGTGCATTGAGAAGTCAATGGAGACTACCCGCAATAATGAGGGGATTTTGTTGACTGTGGCTACTAATTACGGGGGACGGGAGGAGATTGTTAGGGCTTGTCAGGCGATCGCCAACCAGGTTAAACAGGGTACTCTCGAACCGGAAGCCATTGATGGGGCTTTATTTGAAAAGTATTTGTATACAGCCGGAACTTCTGACCCGGATTTATTGATTCGCACCAGTGGGGAATTACGGATTAGTAATTTTTTGCTGTGGCAAATCGCTTATGCTGAGATTTATGTGACTGAAACTCTCTGGCCGGATTTTAACAGCCATGAGTTTCACCTGGCCCTGTGTTCTTATCAGCAGCGAGAGCGTCGATTTGGTAAGGTGGGTACTCGTGAATAAGTTAGGGACCGGAAAAAACCGCTTGTTCGATATCTTGACGACTCAGGGAGTATTTAAAAGACCGTTGAATGTCTTGGCCGTCTGTACCTGCGCCAATGTAACGGACTGTTATTTGGTCAATATCTAACCATAGCTCCGCTTTCCAGGTGGGCTTTTCTACTTGCCAAGAATGGAGTTCCTGGGAGTCCTGTTCCCCACCAAGGGAACGTAACCAGTCTTCGATTTCTGGTAGGGGATGATTATATAGGGGGGTATTGGGACTGGGTAAGGTCATAATTGATTGCTGTTGAAAATTTTTCTCGCTTAAAGGGTTATATCTGAACGAAACATGGCGATCGCTATTGCTAATCCTAAACAGCTTATCAAACTGACTGCCATCATTAACAGAGCAAATAGTTCTCCGGGAGATAAAGGCCGATTTTCGGCGGCGATCGCTTCCGTCGCGCTGGAATGCCTCGATTTTGATGGTCTCGAATGGTGCCGATAATTAATCTCAGTGGGGGGAGTGATCACCCGCGTTGTACTAATAGTTTGATCATAGATTTGACGGCGATCGGGATTACTCAGAATGCTATACGCCTCATTCAACTCTTGGAATTTAGCCTTAGCACAATCTTCTGATAAATCTGTTGTATCTGGATGATAACGTTTACTCAGCTCTCGGTAAGCCCGCCGAATTTCCATGGATGATGCCGAGGGATGCAAGCCCAACAGCGTATAATAGGTGGGTTTGATACTGCCCGGCCATGGTTTCTGTGATCTGGCTTGTTTATTAGTCACGGCTATACCTCATATCATATCTTCCCTAGGGCGCAGTGGTCGCACGTTGTTGCGCTATACGCTGATTCTCAGCATACTGGCCAACCCTCTCTTGAGCAGCCTGATAGTTTTCGCTGTCCTGTGGAACCTGGCTCATGAGTTCACTGGCTTTTTGCCACTCACTGGCTACCGCATTCCATTCAGCTTGAGATTGGGCGGTCTGGGCTAGGGTCGCCGCATTCATTGCCGCATTAATGCCGTCACGCCAAGGGTCCGTCGGGACCGTGGGGGGGGCGGCGGGTTCTGCCGTTTGGGGAGTTTCTGGGTCTGTCGGTTCCGCCGTTTGGGGAGTTTCTGGGTCCGTCGGTTCCGCAGTGTCGGCGGGGTCCGGGTCGGTGGTCATTTCTGAACTACCACCAGGGAGGAAAGGTAGAGAGAAGATACCAGCAAAATGCAATCCAGCTAAAGCAGCGATCGCCACCAATAATACGATCGGAATCAGTAACAGGACTTTATTACTTTTCGGATGAGAAGGTTGTACTTCTTGGGTTTTGTCCTCATCATCATCATCATCATCATCATCAGGATCATCATCTTCTTCTGGAATGTAGCCACCCTGGTCATCATCATCAATATCTTGGTCATCATCTATGTAGTCGGGGTCAATGTCATCATCATCGACAACATAATCATCAATATGATCATCCTGATCGAGGAGGGTATCTTGTTCGCTGAAATCGTCCTCAATATCACCTACATCAGGGGGAATCATATCATCTTCCGGGTCGATCGCCTTCGGTGGTGGCTCCTTCAAAACGATCTCTTCTTCCCAAGCGGGATCATCCCCCAATTGTCGTCCATAGATTTTCACAGTATAGATAGAGGGGACATCTAACTTAGTCATCCCATTGCGAACAAATGTCACCAATGATTGTTGATTGTTAGGAACCGCATCCCCTTCTAGCATGATGTGTAGGGAGTTATCTTCCCGACAGACATCGGCATTAATGTTTTTAGCTTTTAGGGAATTGTTAATCACATTGGCAATCGCCTGGGGATCGCCCTGCTTGGCTAGTTCCAGTTGGCTTTGGTTTGGCATGGCTAACCCTCACGAGAACCTTGGGGAATTTTCAGTGATACCTCGGACGTGACACAGATTCAGAAACGGGGGAGCCAGGCTCCAGGGCTTTTAAGCCGCCCTTACACCCGATATTACAGGGGCGTAAAGATACCAGACCCAGACTGAAACGGCGAACTGTGCCACTCAAATGATAATCTATCATACATCAGCGGTGAAATAAGCGACAAAGTTCGATGATCTGTGTTTGTAGCGTTGACTGTTCATCTGCGCCACGTTTAAGGCTAATTTCCAATTGCAGCAGTTTCGGTAAGGTTTGTTGAAGTTGCTGTAACGAAAGGGGCTGCACTTCTTTTTTCAGAAAGTATATCCGCTTGGGGTTCCCCACTTCCGCGAGGCGGGCGATTTCTTGATCATCTCTGGTTCCGGTTTCGATCATCAATTTGACCCATAGCCAGGTGCGGAATTGTCCTACTAGGGTAGCTAGGATTTTGAGGGCGGGTTCGTTGTGGGCGATTAAATCGGCAACTAACCCTAGGGCTTGGCTAGTTTTGCCTTCTCTAATGGCGATCGCCAGTTTTAGACTATTCTGGGTATTGCTGTGAATTAGGGGAGTAATAGTTTTGATGTCTAGGGAACCGTCTGTCGTCTCAGCATATAGTTTAAGTTTTTCCATTTCGCCATAAAGTTGGCGGGTATCATTTCCCACCGCTTCGGCTACAAAAGCCACTGATTCTGCTTTGAGTTTAACCCCCAGTTGTTGGGCTACTTCTCGGACTCGCTGTTCCAATTGGTCAGTTTTCCAGGGGGGTATTGCCGAAAATTCCTGAACTTTGGCATATTTTTGTAGGAGTTTCGTGGATTTGAGGCGGCCATCAGGTTTATTGGGACTGCTAAATAATAGGGTGGTGGTTTCGGGAATAGCCGGTAAGGTTCGCTCTAACTCCTGTAGAATTTCTGGAGAACAATGCTGAGTCAGGGGTGTGTTAACTAGCCATACTAAACGATGTCCCAACCCGAATGGTGGAGTCATAGCTTGATTTAGTCCAGAAATGACTGAATCTGGTGTATCGGGCAGAATTTTGTCAAAATTGAAACTAGACCAATTGGGATCAACGACAGATTCCCGCAAGGTGTCCACTGCTTTGCTCAGGGAGAAGTCGTCGTCCCCCCAGTACAGGTAAATTGGCATAACAAATTGTCTTTGAATAACGAGGAAAACAGACTTGGACGATAACTATCAAACCTATGTCAATCGGGTCGCCAGGATGACTTTAGGGCCGGCTTACCTATCACAACTGGAACATATCCAGGAATCCCCTAAATTTACCCTTGATGCTCAAGGTCAGAGGAAGCCGGTTCCTTTTCCTGGTTACAGTGTGATTACGCCTCCGGCTGGGGAAGATGTTGATAATGCCGATTTTTATCAAAATTTGACCGATTGTCAACAGCAACTGGCACGAATTTTAGACCCTGATTTTTTTGTGAAGATTCCCCCAGATAGCCTCCATTTTACTTTGGCTGATTTGATTTGGGATGATTTGTATCGAGATGCTTCTCAGCAAATACCCGATTTTGAAAGTAAAGTTCAAGAGGCGATCGCCGAATCTTTTACTATTTTTGAATCTCAGAAAATCTCCCAGCCTTTTCAATGGCAGGTTTTGGGTTTGATGGTAATGACTAGGGCGATCGTTGTTTGTTTGGTTCCTAGGGATGAGGAGGCTTATAATTTGTTGATTCAATTCCGAAGGTCTATTTATCAGAATCGTAGTTTAATGGCTTTGGGAATTGAGCAGCAATATCATTTGGTGGCTCATGTTACTTTGGGATATTTTGGCTCTATCCCTAATGATTTAGACCGAGAAACTTTGAGCCAACAAATTTTTGAGTTAAACCATCAATGGCTCGATAATCCCCAAGAAATACTGATAAAAAAAGCCGATTTTAGGAAATTTGAAGACATGATGGCTTATCGCCGAGAAGCTCACTGGCCGCGATTTGTTTTTTAAGGCTTTTTTTGGGGTGCGTCAGATGCAGTTTTTTAAGATGCTCTCAATTAGAGTTAATTGTGCTGCTGACGCACTGAACATATCCAATCATAATTGAACGCGACAATATCAGGATATTGTTTAAAGTAGTAAAATCTGGCTAATTATTGACCAAAAATGGCTGTTAATTGATTAATTGTGAATATTGACAATTTACCTAAAGTAGATAGTTGACGATACATATTATTGGCATTAATTTAGATGGATTGGCGGGACTTTCCGACTCCGTTCGCCGGGTGGTTAAACGGGGTAATCTGTTAGTGGGGAACTCTCGCAATTTGGGTTTTTTAAGCAGCTATGAGACTATTCCAAAATTGCTGTTAACCGATATGGTCGAAACACTGTCCGAACTGAAACAATGGCTAACCAATTGGGAGAGGAATTATCAGACTAACCCGGAGGTGATATTTTTAGTATCTGGCGATCCGTTATTTTTTGATGTGGGGGGATTATTAGCCGCCAACTTTCCACCAGAACAGTTAATTTTTTATCCCCATATTAGTTCAATGCAGTTAGCTTTTAACCGTCTGCAAATTCCTTGGGAAGATGCGAGAATCATTAGGGTTGATAGTCGGTCAATGGATAGCTTAACTCAGGCTTTAAAAGAGGGGGTTAAAAAGATAGGCATTTTGACAAGTGTAGATTATCCCCCTCAAGCGATCGCTCAATTAATCTTATCCCTAGATTTAGCGAAAGTTTATCAATTCTGGGTTGCCGAAAATTTGGGGGGCGAAAATGAGCGAGTACAACCCTACCCGGTAGACCGGATAAATAACTATCAATTTTCACCCTTAAACTTGGTGATATTATTACCCGATTTACCAGCGATTATCGACCAGGTTGATTTAGCCAATCTTCCCAGTTTAGGAATACCAGATCACTTATTTTTCGGCAATAGCAATCAACCCGAATTAATCACGCCACGGGAACTGCGTATCTTAGCATTAGGGGAACTAGGGTTACAGCCAAATCAAGTAGTTTGGGATATGCAAGCCAGTCCGGGTTGTCTCTCAGTAGAAATAGCGAGATTATTTCCCCAGTCCACCATTTACGCCATCGAAAAAACGGCATCGGGAACCTGTTTAATTGAACAAAATTGCCGCAGATTTCAGATAAACAATGTGATATCAATTAATGGGGAATTTCCCGCTATATTACATCATTTGAGAACGCCCGATCGCATTTTTATGGGCATTCCCGACAACAATTTACCGGAGATTTTAGGAATCTGTAGCATTCGACTTTCTCCGGGAGGTAGGATAGTAGTAGTTTTGAGAACTTTAGAACATATCAATTTAGCATTACAGTGGGTTAAAGACAAAATTACCAGGGAAAAACACTGGAATTATCATCTGTTACAAGTACAGCTTTCCCGTTCATTTTCTCTGGGGAGTTTAACCAGATTTGTTTCTGTAAATCCTGTGACCATTTTAACCATTTATAATCACAGCTTATTTAGTTAAACTCGACCAATTCAGCTTAGACAAATCATCGAAGTTTAGCCCCATGATTAACAAACTGCCCAAAATTTGTTATAGTTAATTAATACTGTTCACAAGTCAGCCATGTTAAATTTACCAGTTGACCAAATTTTTAATGTCGCCAACATATTTGTACTGCCTTTTTGGGGTCTAATGGTGTTTGTTCCCAATTGGGGAGTTACCAGAAAAGTGATGGAATCATATATTCCCTTTATCCTGTTGGCGTTAACATATTTGTATCTGTTTGCGGGTAGCATAAACCCGGAAAGTGCGGCGGCTTTATCCAACCCCCAATTAGCAGATATCGCTAAGTTTTTCGGAGATGAAACGATCGCAGCCGCCGGGTGGGTTCACTTTTTAATCTTAGATCTGTTTGTGGGACGTTGGATATATTGGGAAGGACAAAAAACCGGAGTTTGGACAATTCATTCTCTGATTTTATGTTTATTTGCGGGTCCAATGGGTTTACTTTCCCACATTATTACTGCTGCTGTAACTCGCCAATTTTTCGCGGGTGGCGGGTCAGAAACTACCACCGATCCATCTGTGAGTTAATCAGAAGTTGGGGTAATTTTCAGTTATTACTCAGTTAAGTTTCCGGCTACCTTCAGATTAATGAGTTTATCATATTCTGGAGGTAGCAAATTCATGTGATTTAATTAGGGGAAAAATTATGGCTGTGGATTATGATATTATCGTCATTGGTGGGGGTTCCGGGGGTTTGGTTGTGGCTAGTGCTGCCGCACAATTAAAGGCTAAGGTCGCCCTAGTGGAACGCGATCGCTTAGGGGGTGATTGTCTCTGGTTTGGTTGTGTTCCTAGCAAGTCTTTGATTCATGCTTCTCGCCGGGCTTATCAAGTCAAAAATGCCGCTAAATTTGGCATACATACAACCTCGCCAACCATTAATTTTGCCGAAGCGATCGCTCATGTTCAACAAGTAATTAAAAATATAGAACCCCATGACTCCCCACAACGTTTTCAAGGATTAGGGGTTGAGGTAATTTTTGGGGATGGTCAATTTATTGATGCCAAAACTTTTGCAGTCAATGGGAAAAAATTAACAGCTAGAGCGTTTGTTATTGCTACCGGTTCCCGTGCCGCTATTCCCAATATACCAGGTTTAACAGAGGCTGGTTTTCTCACTAATGAACAGGTATTTTCCTTGGAAAAATGCCCGAAATCTCTCGCTATCATTGGGGCGGGTCCTATTGGTTGTGAGTTAGGACAGGCTGTTTCTCGGTTGGGTTCGGAGGTGACAATTATTTCCAGTCGCGATCATATTTTACCGAAAGAAGAACCGGAAGCGGCTAGGGTAGTTGAACAGCAATTTCAGGCTGAAGGAATCCGCATTTTGCCGAAATCACGGGCGGAAACTGTGGAAATTGCCCAGGGTAAAAAACTGATTAAAGCCGGGAATAATACGGTTATTGTTGATGAAATTTTGCTGGCTTCAGGGCGATCGCCTAATGTGGAATCCCTCAATTTAGAGGCGGCGGGAGTAGCCGTAGAACCTGGGGGAATTAAGGTCAATGAAAAGCTACAAACTACCAATTCCCGAATTTATGCCTGTGGGGATGTAATTGGGGGTTATCAGTTTACCCATGTGGCGGGTTATGAAGCCGTTGTGGTGTTGACTAATGCCCTGTTTTTCCCAGTAAGTAAGGTAAATTATCGCGTAATTCCTTGGGCGACATTTACTGACCCAGAATTGGCGCGGGTGGGGTTGACAGAAGCACAGGCGAAGGCTGCTTATGGGGATGATGTTTATATTCTTAGACAACAGTTTTCTGATGTGGATCGCGCCCAAGCTGAGGGAGAAACGGGGGGTTTTGGGAAAATTATTGTGCGCGGAAATGGGGATATTCTTGGGGCTCATATTGTTGGACCAGTGGCGGGGGAATTAATCCATGAGGTAGTTTTGGCAATGGCTAATAATTTGAAGGTTTCGGCGTTAACAGGTATTCACGTTTACCCGACTCTTTCGGAGGTAAATAGCAAGGCTGCTTTATTATTGAAAAAGCGGAAATTTGCTGAAAGTAAATGGCAGCAAAGTTTATTAAACAGGTTTTTTGACTGGCGGCGATCGCTACATTAACAGACCTTCTCTGGGATTTCTGGCAGATATTAGGATACTAACAGTTTCAGATTGGGAATGAGAATAGCCAGCAGAAAAATGGCTAACTGCATGGTGACAATACTGGGACCGGAGGGCAAGTTTAATAAGGCTGATAACATCATACCTAAAACCGCACTAAATCCACCTAAAGCCGATGATACGATAATGTAACCGATAAAATTGCGGGTTAGTAACCTAGCCGCACAGGCGGGAATTACCACAAAAGCACTAATTAGCAATACACCGATCGCCCTGATAGATATTCCCACCAGTAGGGATAATAAGACTATAAAGACAGTGCGATGGGGTGTGACAGCCACGCCGCGTGCAATGGCTAAGGGTTCATTTAAGGTTAGTAACATCTGCGATCGCAAAGTGAGGGCAATAAATGCAATGCAGATTAATAGTAACAAACCAGACAAGATTAAATCCGATTCGCGAATCCCCAAAATATCGCCAAATAAAATATTATTAATTCCCCCTCGGTAATCGTCTCTAAAACTCAGGATAATAATACCAATAGCCAGAGATGAAGAGTAAATTATATTTAATAAAGCATCAGTCCAGAGTTGGGTACGTTCCATAAAATAGGTAACACCGAGGGCAAATAATACGGCAAAAGGTAGAATCACCCAAGACGGATCAAGCCTTAATAACAGGCTAATACTAATGCCTAATAATGCGGAATGTCCGAGGGCATCACTAAAAAAAGAAAGCTGTCTTAAAATGGTGAAACTGCCTAACATTCCCCCCATCAACCCAGTCAGAATGCCACCCATGATAGCTCGCTGCATAAAAGGCAGTTGAAAAAGCTCAATCATACGCATTAAGTCGGCTGGAATATTCAAGGGTTAATCTCCTTATAATTAGATCAGATTTCCATGTTACCGGGTAATAATTAACCCGTGATTTGATTGTTTATATGATAATTATTGGTATGGATTAATCGTAATTGAGAACCATAAGCGATCGATATATTTTCGGGAGAAAGGATAGTTTCCGGGGTTCCTTCTGACAATACCATGCGATTTAAACACAGTACGCGATCGCAGTGTTTTTTCACCTGATCTAGGTCGTGGGAAATCTGCAAAATTGCCCAACCTTCTTCTTTTTTGAGTTGATATAATAATTGGTAAAAATCCAACTCTCCCTGAACATCTAAACCAGCCAAAGCCTCATCAAGTATCAATAAGCGGCGGGGACGCACCACACAATAAGCTAATAAAACTCGCTTCATTTCACCACCGGAAAGACCACCAATCAAGTGATGGCGTAGGTTCCAAGCATCCACCTTAATTAAGGCTTGTCTAATAGCCTGATAACGGCTTCTGGAACCCACCCAAGGCAGTTGTAAACCTAATTTATCCCATCCCAAACCGACTAATTCCTGAACAGTGATAGGAATGCGGCGATCGAACATAAAATTTTGAGGTAAATAGGCAATTTCCCGGCGGACATAATTAGGCAAATATCCTGAGCGACTCAAAGGCTGTCCTAGGATAAATACATCACCATTTTGGCGGTGTAAAATGCCTAAAATCGACTGAATTAATGTACTTTTCCCAGCCCCATTGGGTCCAATAATTGCCATGTCGGTTCCTTCTTCTAAGCTAAAAGAAACCTGGTCAACAGCCAAATATGTCTCATGATAAACAGTTAGTTTATCTACCATTAACACGGGATTGTTCAATTTTAATCTCCTTAAATTTAGCACAATTAATGATTAATTACCGGGCTAAATAACCCGGCAATCTCAGAGGGTTTAACCTAGAAGCGTAAGCCAACTGGTTGGGGAATAACCGCCACAGATTTAGGCGTTGATAAAGGTAGCCATGACTGTGTTTGTCCGCCGAGAGCATCTAATACATTTTGAGCATTTTGCCGCATGACACGCAGATAATATTCAGGTTCGATCGCTTCAGGTCCGCCAGTTTCGATAGGGTTAAAGACACCGACACGAATTCCCATATCTCGGGCGATCGTAGAAAACATATCCTGATCTACTTGGGGTTCAGTCAGGATAGTTTGTAGTCCTGATTCGGCAACTGTATTCATAACTCTTTGTACATCTTGGGGGGATGGATTTTGTTCCGGGATACCCACAAAAGATTGAGATATGAGGTTATACCTTTCGGCAAAGTAGGGGGCAAAATCATGGAAGACTACAAAAGTTTGTCCAGCAAAAGGCGCTAGTTTTTGGGTAATCTCAGCATCAAGTTCTCGCAGTTTTTCGATGAATGCAGCCGCATTGGCTGTGTATTTTTCGGCCCCTTCTGGATCAGTGGCTATTAACCCATCTCGAATATTTTCGACTTGCTGAATTGCGCGTTTAGGATCTAGCCAAATATGGGGGTTAAATTCTCCATGATGGTGGTGATGATGTCCGTGACCGTGATCATGACCGTGACCGTGACCGTGATCATGACCGTGACCGTGACCGTGACCGTGACCGTGACCGTGATCATGTCCGTGACCGTGACCATGACCGTGATCATGATCATGATCTTCATTAGCAACGGTAGGGATGCCTTGACTAGAGTCAATAATTACTAGGTTATCATTGCGGGCATTCTCAATCAAACTATCTAGGAAAAACTCCATTTCCAAGCCGTTTTTCACCAAGACATCAGCGTTGACGATCGCCTGTATATCTCCTGGTCTAGCCTGAAAATCATGGGGTCCCACATTGGTCGGCATTAATTGCACTACTGTGGCGCGATCGCCTACCACAGCTCTGGTAAACTGTGTCATGGGTAAGAATGTGGTCACCACCTGCAACTGTGCTTCTGTGGCTACAGTTGTAGCTTGAGTCTCTGGTGTTTCTGTCTCGCCAGTGGTATCTGTCGGACCACAACCTCCTAAACCTAGGGCGACTGTTGAAGCCACCAATACTGTTAAACGTCCGAATAATCGAGATCTGGAAATCATCAAAACCTCCTGCTAACTGGTGATCATGCTTTTCACGTAAAACTCCTGGGAGGGTTGGAAGCTCCGTGATTTATCACGGAGAGGAAAACCAACTCAAGCGGCTGACCGCCGCCAGCACCCCCTTGCGGGGTGGAGGGGTATGGTTGCCCCTCCATGGAGCTATGGTTGGCTCCGACTCCCTTGCGGGGTAATGTTTGCTTCGCCAATGTTCAGAGTCGGTACTATCCAAATCGCACGTCCTTAACCCCTTAGAGATGTTTAACGATTCGGTTCATGAGCCTGGAACTAGCACGCATTCCAGGGTAGGAACTTTAACTCTTGCTCTGAACGGAGCCAGTTAAGGCTTAAGCTGGTCAGCTACCTGAAAGGGGGGCACGAAGCCCCCGTGCTTCAGTCGGGGGTGCTGACTCCACGGGAATAATCGCTTCTGATATGGGTGAGTTGGCTGCCCTGGGTGAGAATGATTATCATTGTAGACAATTTTAGCACCAAGTGACGGCGACAAGACTTAAAAAATGATTAAAAATCTCAGGCTGGGGTCTGGGGGACGATTAAGCTGCGGTAGATCAACAGAAATAATTAATTTGGTGTGGAATGCTATATAATGTGTAAACTGTGGTATAATGCCATAAGAAGTTTAACCGAAAACTTGGGGCTATAATTATGGCTGCTGCCATCACTTTTGCACTGGGAAATTTAGCTGATCATGCCGTTTATGTGGGGTTTATGGGGAAAGATGCCATAGACATCTATACCTTTAATCATCCGGTGAAGGGACGGTTAAATTGTTCTGTGGAGGGCTTTAGTGCTGGGGTGGAATTGCGACTAAAAACGGCTAGGGGTCGCCTGGTAAGTCGCCAATTAGTGCAGCCGAATGAAGGGTCGGCGATCGCCTTTAATTTACCGGCTGGTGTTTATGTGCTAGAAATAGCCGCCGCCGATGGAAATACTACCTATCAATTAACTCTACAACAGGAACGCGACCTGGCAGCGACGGAAACAATTATTATTAACCCTTCAAGGCTGCGACCCGGCGATAGACCGCTAAAACCAAGTCGCCAATCCCCCAAAACGGCTATTTTGGCGAGTTTAGGGATGAGGATAAAAGGGAGAATTTGGCAGTTATTCAATGCCCAAAATATGACCAACTTGGGGAATTTTAGAAGATGTATATTTAGGAGCGATCGCTTATTGGCTTTAGCCAGAGGTCATCCCAATTTACCTATTAGGTGTTGGGAATATATACCGACTGGTTAAATCCCCGGAATGTTCACTGCTAAGACTTGATAAAGATTCGTGAAAACTGACCAGGTTAATCCCACAGCGATCGCTCCTTTTGTGAGATGTGCTTTAGGGTGTATCAATAGGGAATATCCCCATGTGCATTTCTATGGTTTATCAGAGGAAACTGATTTAGTTCCTCATCGTCAACTCAACCCAGCCTTTTATGGTTGTTTGGACTGGCATTCTGCAGTTCATAATCATTGGCTGTTGGTGCGGGTGATGCGTTGTTTTCCGAGAGTGGAATTTAGGGAAGAAGCCAGGGAAAAAGTCAGCGAAAACTTGACCCCAGAAGCGATCGCTCAAGAAGCCGACTATCTGAAAGATAGACCAGAGTTTGAGTGTCCCTATGGTTTGGCGTGGTTATTACAATTAACCGCCGAATTGCGAGGATGGAATGATAGCCAGGGAAAACAGTGGGGGGAAATACTGCAACCCTTAGAAGAAGTAGCAGTTAATAACCTGCGACAATGGCTGTTAGATTTAGCCTTTCCTAACCGCAGTGGGACCCATATTCAAACCGCCTTTGCTATGGGTTTAATCTGGGATTGGTCTAAAACTACCGATAATCAGGATCTGGCTGGTTTACTGAAAGAACGAGCTAAGATGTTTTATCATGGCGATCGCAACTATCCCTTAGACATTGAACCTCTCGGCTGTGATTTCCTGTCTCCGACCCTAGCGGAAGCCGATTTAATGAGGCGTTTTTTAGATGCTGAAAACTTCGCCAATTGGCTGGGGGAATTTCTCCCAAACATCCCAGAAACCCCGGAAATAGACTGGTTATCTCCAGTAATTCCCAGCAACCCCACCGACTATCAACAATCCCATTTTGATGGTCTCAACCTAAGTCGCGCTTGGATGTTAGAGGGAATTATCGCGGGACTTCCCCCCGATGATCGACGCATTAACAGTTTACAAGCCGTGGCGGCGGTACATCGTCGAGTAGGGTTAAAACCGGTTTCTCTGTGTGATTACGCCGGAAGTCATTGGTTGGGGAGTTTTGCGGTTTATTTATTAACCCAAAGGGGGTTAAGATAAATTTAGGCTGTGGGGGGGTTGTCGCTATTGCGAATAACCTGGGCGGCGAGGTAAATTTTTGACCATTCACTGTATATCCGGGAAACTTTGGTTTTGAGGGTTTTGGCGATCGCATCAATAGAATTATTAGCTTTGAGGAGATCAATAAGCCGACGTTGAGTAGGGGTCAAATCCTGATAAAACTTTTCCCACTGAGAGGGAGTCAGACCGAGGCGATGGTTAGCCAGGGAAATTCCCAGCCAGTCCATAACCAATTCTGGGGCGATTTTGACAGCAAAGTTGCGGATCGCATGATAACCGACCTTTTCCCGCATTCGATATACCTGTTTGATGGGTAGCTGCAACTTTTCGGCGATCGCCTCTTGAGTGTAGCCCCGCAGGTATAATTCTAGCCATTGAGCGGCGATCGGATCGACATTTTCCCGGAGATAGGTTTGAAACTCTTTTTGGATGAATACCCGCTGGGCTTTTTGTTCCTCCAAATACTGAGACTCCTGATATTGAGCGATCGCCGAATCATCCAATAGGCTGATCGGTTCATCGTGATCTCCCAACACAATTTCCTCAGAGACTTGTTTAACCCACTCTCCTGTCGGAACCTGAGTCAGTCCCCCCCGGTGAGACCGATAAAGATAGTTAACAAACCGATAAACCAGTAGGGGTTGATTGCGAATGGGACGCAGACAATATTCCTCAACTGTGGTCAATAACAAACTATTACGCAGTCGCGGATCATCGGTACATTCAGCGATCCACTGAATTTGCTGTTTAAGATAGCGATCGCGATCCAACATATTTTGGATGATCTCTTGTAGGACATCCACCACCTGACGTTGGCGATCGCGACTGGTAGCGACCCAAGTTTGAATTTTCTGACGCAGGATCACCAAACCCCCCAAACGTTGCATCAAATTCCGATAGGCTTGATCTGAGGAAACCCCCCAATAACGTTCTTTCAGAATCCGATAACGAAAATTTAACCCAGCTTCCAAGGCAGGACGGCGATCGGGTTCTAAACTATCCCAGCGATCGGGATTTTCTCCCAACAGCCAAACCACCACACTAGACCAAGTATCAGGACTAGCTTGAGGATAATCATTCTGTAAGCGGGAAAGCCAATGCTTTTCCAAAGTTTGACAGTATCTCAACAACTTTCACCAAAGCCAACCAAACACCTATGCTACCATTAACAGATAATGAATACCATCTGATTCCAGGTTAGTGGAGTTTTTGTTGATTCATCAAATAGGGTATTAGCCGTGAATCTAGCTACTGTCAAAAGTTTGTTAAAAGAAACCATCACCGAATGGCAAAAAGACAAAGTTCCCATTCTCGCCGCCGCCTTAGCCTATTATATGGTATTTTCCCTAGCCCCTTTGTTAATGATTGTCATTGCTGTAGCTGGTTCCATTGTCGGGGAAGCCGTAGCCCAAAAAGAAGTTATTGAGCAACTAGAAACTTTGATGGGTGAACAAGGAGCCTCAGTCATTGCCAATGCTATCCAATCTCAATTTCAGCCTAGTTCTAGCATAATCACCACCATCATTGGTGTAGTGACTCTCCTATTTGCGGCTACCACAATATTTGCTCAATTAAAAGAATCCCTCAATATAATTTGGCACGTTGAAGTCAGACCCGGGCAAGGAATCTGGGAATTTATCCGCAGCCGAATCCTCTCAGTCATCATGGTGTTAATTGTCGGGTTATTGCTGCTAATGTCCCTAGGAATTAGCTCATTTTTGGCGGGAATGAGTGACTGGTTAGATAAGGTAGTATCCATTCCCAGCCTATTGCGATCGCTCATAGATAATGGCGTTTCTTTTATTTTAATCACCATCTTATTTGGTCAAATATATCGAATTTTACCAGATGTCAAAATTGCCTGGTCAGACGTAGCCGTTGGTTCAGGTATTACCGCGATTTTATTTATTATCGGTCGCACCTTAATTAGTTTCTATTTAGGACGTGCTACTGTAGCTTCTGCTTACGGTGCCGCCAGTTCCTTCGTCGTCCTTCTGCTGTGGATCTTCTATTCTTGTCAAATCTTTCTATTAGGGGCAGAACTCACTAAAATATGGTCAAGGCGATATGGTTCCCAAATTCGCCCTAGTTCCAACGCCGTTATGACTAAAAATTACCGTCCCTAGCAGTCCCCAAAAGCCATCAAACCGCCGTGTTTTCCCCTTTCCCCAGCACTCTCCCAGAGTCAGAGGGGGGGAATGTACCATAATTAAATGTCAAAACAGCCATTTTCCTCTACAATAGGTAAATGCAAATGCTAAGGATGTAAACTCCATGCCTCCCCGTTGGCCCCGTGAACCCGATCGCCAAGATCCCGACTACCGTCGTTTAGACGATCGCATGAATTTCGCCGTCCATGTAGCCATTTTCGCCGCCTGCAACTCAGGACTGTGGTTTTTTCACAACCTATCTCAAGCCTCATGGTCTTGGGCGGTTTGGGTAACAGGCATTTGGGCATTAATATTATTAGCGCACATGGTCTATATTTTTGCCATTGCCGACTATACTTCCGCCCGCATTAACAATTAATAATTAATAATTAATAATTAATAATTAATTGTAGGTTGGGTGTAGGAGTAGGTTGGGTGTAGGAGTAGGTTGGGTGAAACCCAACAGGAGTAGGTTGGGTGAAACCCAACACTAGGCAAATCAGCTTTTTTTGCAAATCACCGGAGTTTTCTAAATGTCTAATTCTGGCAATACCCAAGCGATCGAAAAACTCGCCGCCGAAATTGGCGAAAACGTTTATATGGATATTACCAAATGGAATTTATACCTAGGTGATGCCAATTTACACACCCCAGTTGCGGAAAAACTCTATCCCATATTAGAAGAAGCCGCCGACTTAGAGGAAGAAACAGTCATTAACATTCTGAAAGATACCCCCGTGAAGTTGGGGGGTGGTAAAACAACCCTTTCCCTAGCGGATCTAATTCCCAGCCGGGTAATTACCGATTTAATGAAGCTGTTGGAAGAGTTCAAAAAAGATATGTAAATTGCGACTAGGTGCGTCAGTAGGTCAAACGCGCCTGGTCTGCTATATATAGGTTTGTCAGATGACTAAGACTAGAAATTGGCAATTATTATTAATTGGTCTGACTGCCTCAAGTTTAGGTATGATTGGGGTAGTTGTTCCCTGGTTAGGGGTAGCGATCGCCACAGAGGGAATTACCCTAATTAGTGCTAATACTGATGAACTAACAGCCACAGAAGTTAATGCGATCGCCGCCGAAATCACCGTCCGCATTGAAGGTCCCAAAGGTGGTTCTGGGGTAATTGTCGAAAAACAGGATCACACCTACTATGTGCTAACCAACTGGCACGTCGTCAACCGAATTGGGGACTATGAAATCATCACCGCAGACGGTCGTCGCCACTCAGTCTACTATAGCCTAATTCAACGGATACCCGGACTAGACTTAGCGATCGTCCCCTTCAGTAGTTCCCAACGCTATCAGATAGCAACCATGGCGAACCCTGAGAGCGTCAATGTAGGAGATACCGTCCATGTAGCAGGATGGCCGAGATCCGGTAGTAGTTTAGGACAAAGGCTTTTTTTCAGTAGCCAAGGACAAGTTACCCACCGCCAAAATCGCCAACAGGGTTACAGCCTAGTATATACCAATCTAGTCCGCAGTGGTATGAGTGGCGGTCCGGTTTTAGACTCTCGCGGTAATCTGATTGGGATTAATGGTATTGTTCAATTTGGGCTAAACCCGGATACCATTGCAGCCGCAGCTATTGAAATTAATCGATTTTGGCAGTGGCGGAAAACAGCAACATTGCCATCTATCCCCACACCGCCTCAGCCGGTCGCTAGAGAGGATATACCCACAGTAGTGAGTCCCCCCACTTTGCCGGTTACAGGGGGTGCGAATGGCGCACCAGGAGCCGCTGAGGGAGGATTTGCCATGGCATCCCGGTTTAAACAAACATCAGGACAAATAATGGCGATCGCCACTACAGACTCCCTGGGAATTAGTGGCAATAGCAATGGCACAGTTGACATCTGGAATTTAGCCACCGGGGGATTAAGACAGTCCTTTTCCGCCCATAATAGGGAAGCTACCAGGGTGTTAGTCACTCCTAATGGTCAGCAACTAATCACCGCCGGAGAAGATGGGATAATTAGAATTTGGGATCTGGCGGCGGGTTTACAAACAGGTAGCTTTTCTCCTGTACAAACCATAACCGGACATAATAGCGCCATATTAGCGATCGCCATTAGTTCCGACGGCAAAACCCTAGCCAGTGGAAGCTGGGACGGTAGCGTTAAATTATGGGATCTGCCAACTGGTTCCCTACAACAGACCCTAGAGGGACATTCCCAACTGGTGGGAGCGATCGCCATTAGTCCCGATGGTAAAACCTTAGCGACAGGTAGCCGCGATCGTACTATCCGGCTGTGGAACTTAGAAACAGGAGCGCTAAAGCGGACCCTAGAAGGTCACGAACTCTCAGTTTTATCTTTAGCGATCAGTCCCAATGGAGAAATCCTCGCCTCTGGTAGTGCTGATGGGACTATTACCATCTGGAAACTAGACAACGGACAACCGATCCGCCGTCTCAGCGGACATAGAGACGGGGTTTGGTCAGTGGCGATCGCTTCTAATAACCAAACTCTGGTGAGTGGGAGTTGGGATAAAACCGTGAAAGTCTGGAATCTCACCAGCGGCACCATAGAAGCCAACCTAGGAGGTCATACCGGTTATGTGACCGCTATTGCTATCAGCTCTGATCAAACCATGATTCTCAGTGGGGACTGGGATGGAGAAGTGAAAGTCTGGAAGCGTCCCTAATCCCCCACCTTGGGGGGACTTGTTGTTATAAAACCCTCAACAAACTAGGAAAGCGATCGACTATATCCATTTGTTTTAACTCCTCTAGGGCGGCACGGAAATTCCCCTCTCGCACATCATGGGTGACCACGACAATCTCAGCTTGTTTCCCGTGGGTGTCAATTTGCACAATTGATTCTATGCTGACTTCATGGTTGCCAAAACAGGTTCCCAATTTACCAATCACTCCTGGTAGGTCGCGGGTAATAAATCGGGCGTAGAATCGGGTGATTAATTCTTCTATGGGGGCGAGTTCACAATAATGTTGGTGGGTACAAGTCATCAGGGGATGGGCGGACTCGGCTACACCATGGGGGGTGTTAGTGGTGGTGATAATTCCGGCAATATTGAGAATGTCCGAAACTACGGCGCTGGCGGTAGGTCCCGCTCCGGCTCCCGGACCGAAAAACATCACTTGTCCGATAGGTTCCCCTTCGATGAAAATGGCATTATTAACGCCGTTAATACTGGCTAGGGGGTGGAGTTTCGGCACTAGGGTAGGATGCACCCGCACGGATATATTATCGGTATCAGATTCAAGGCTACGGGAGGCGATCGCTAATAGTTTAATGGTAAAACCTAGGCGATCGGCATAGTCAATATCCGTGGCACTAATTCCCCGAATTCCCTCACAATAGACTTGCTCAAGTTTAATCCTTTCCCCAAAAGCTAGGGATGCCAAAATCGCGATTTTATCTGCTGCATCCAAACCATCCACATCAGCGGTGGGGTCTGCTTCCGCATAACCCAATTCTTGCGCCTGTTGCAGAACTTCATCAAAGTTCGCCGCCTCTGCCTGCATCCGAGTTAGGATATAGTTAGTTGTACCGTTAACAATACCCATAACTGTATTAATCCGGTTAGCCCCCAGGCATTCCTTCATGGGTTGAATAACTGGTATCCCCCCACCTACAGCCGCTTCTAGGAGAACATAAACGCCTTTTTGGGTGGCGGCTGAGAAGATTTCCGCCCCATGACGGGAGATGAGGGCTTTATTGGCGGTGACAATATGTTTCCCATGGTCGATCGCCTTGAGGATTAGCGATCGCGCTGGTTCAACTCCCCCAATCAACTCTACCACAATATCTATTTCTGGATCGGTGACGATCGCTTCTAAATCTGTGGTTAATAGGTTTTCTGGTAATGCGATCGTCCGGGACTTGGAAAGCGATCGCACCCCTACCCTCACCAGTTCGATTTCTTTGAGCAGGGGATGGCGACCCTCACGATCTAATAAAATTGCAGCAGTTCCCTGACCAACGGTTCCCAATCCCAATAAACCAATTTTGAAAGCCACGATTTCAACCTATCCATCAACACTTCTATCAACCATTTTGACACAAAATAACACCGGAGCCTTTCCGCCGGGTTCTTTAGATGGCAGTCCCAAAGCCACGCGCCGGCTACGCCGCAGTCCGATCTAGTGAGGGCGATCGCCACCATTTTAAACTATAATAATCCACATCAACAACCTTTCACATATTGGCTACCTAATGGGAAATACCTGGGGGTAAAGAAACCCAGTTTCTCCCTGGGGGGGTCAAGAAACCTAGTCGTAGGTTGGGTAAAGCGAAGCGACACCCAACAAATTCAGGTATTGTGGGAGGTAAAGAAACCCGGTTTCTAGTCGTAGGTTGGGTAAAGCGAAGCGACACCCAACAAATCCGGGTATACAAATTAGGCGATCGCTCCCCATTTCTCAGGGTCGGTTTCTCCCTGGGGGGGTAAAGAAACCCGGTTTCTAGTCGTAGGTTGGGTAAAGCGAAGCGACACCCAACAAATCCGGGTATACAAATTAGGCGATCGCTCCCCATTTCTCAGGGTCGGTTTCTCCCTGGGGGGGTAAAGAAACCCGGTTTCTAGTCGTAGGTTGGGTAAAGCGAAGCGACACCCAACAAATCCGGGTATACAAATTAGGCGATCGCTCCCCATTTCTCAGGGTCGGTTTCTCCCTGGGGGGGTAAAGAAACCCGGTTTCTAGTCGTAGGTTGGGTAAAGCGAAGCGACACCCAACAAATCCGGGTATACAAATTAGG
>NZ_JBIMLI010000030.1:28378-41843 GCF_051859755.1 Limnospira sp. | reverse complement strand
CTGGTTGAAGGTCTAATTGCCCTCTAGGAGGTTATTTCAGGCATTGCAGCCTTATTTGACTCCTAAACGTCTCGCACGTTATCTCTATTATAGCAAATCGGAAAAGTGATCGGGGGCTAAAACCTAAGATAGTTGGGAAATTAGGGCATTTGAGGGGGTCGATCCGTCGCCCCGCTTTACCACAGTTCCCAAACAGGTTAAAATAGGGCAGATATATCAGCGCGTTCGATACGCCGATTAACCGATGGTTTTATGAGCAAAGGAACACTATTTGATAAAGTTTGGGACCTCCATACAGTGGGAACCCTACCATCCGGTGAGACTCAACTCTTCATTGGTCTACACCTGATCCATGAGGTGACAAGTCCCCAGGCTTTCGCGATGTTACGCGATCGCCAATTGAAAGTCCTATTTCCAGAACGCACCGTGGCTACGGTGGATCATATCGTCCCCACGGAAAATCAAGCTCGTCCCTTCGTGGATGTCCTGGCTGAGGAGATGATGCGAGCCTTAGAAAAAAGCTGTGCGGAACACAAGATCCGATTTTATAACATCGGTTCGGGTAATCAAGGCATTGTCCATGTGATCGCACCGGAACAAGGCCTAACTCAACCGGGAATGACGATCGCCTGTGGAGACTCCCACACCTCCACCCATGGCGCTTTTGGGGCGATCGCTTTTGGTATCGGTACTTCCCAAGTTCGGGATGTTCTCGCTTCCCAAACCCTAGCCTTATCAAAACTCAAAGTTCGCCGCATTGAAATTAACGGCCAACTCCCCCCAGGTGTCTACGCCAAAGATGTCACCCTCCATGTGATTCGACAATTGGGAGTTAAAGGCGGCGTGGGTTATGCTTACGAATACGCCGGAACCACCATTGAAGCCATGTCAATGGAAGAACGGATGACTGTTTGTAATATGTCTATTGAAGGTGGCGCGCGTTGTGGTTATGTTAACCCCGATCAAGTCACTTTTGACTATCTCAAAGACCGCGATTTTGCCCCCAAAGGCGAAAATTGGGATAAAGCGATCGCCTGGTGGCAACAAATTCGCAGTGATGCCGATGCCGTTTATGATGATGTGGTAACTTTTGATGCTGCTGATATTCCCCCGACGGTCACTTGGGGAATTACTCCCGGACAGGGTATTGGCGTTGATGAGGTCATCCCTAAACCGGAAAATCTCCCCCCAAGCGATCAGGCGATCGCATCAGAAGCATACCGCTATATGGAGTTTACCCCCGGAACTCCCATTGAGGGAACCAAAGTTGATGTTTGCTTTATCGGAAGTTGCACCAACGGACGCTTAACCGACCTACGGGAGGCGGCTAAATTTGCCCAAGGTCGCAAAGTCGCCCCAGGGGTGAAAGCCTTTGTAGTTCCCGGTTCCGAAAGAGTTAAACAAGCCGCTGAAGCTGAAGGACTAGATCAAATCTTCCGAGAAGCAGGTTTTGAGTGGCGAGAAGCCGGGTGTTCTATGTGTTTGGCTATGAACCCTGACAAGTTACAGGGAAACCAAATTAGTGCATCTTCTTCTAACCGCAATTTTAAAGGCCGTCAAGGTTCCTCTACCGGACGCACATTATTAATGAGTCCCGCCATGGTCGTCGCGGCGGCGGTTAACGGAAAAGTTGCCGATGTTCGTAAGTTAATCGAAGCCTAGTTAATTAGTACCCCCATTACCTGATGCAACCGGGTAGGGGGGAACTCTCCTTATTTCCTCTTGTTAACTAATCCGAATCTTCCTAGTCAAAAATCATGAGTAAAATTCACAAGGTGTCAGGACGCGGTATCCCCTTAGTTGGTGGTGATATTGACACCGATCGCATCATTCCCGCCCGGTTTTTACGCTGTGTAACCTTTGATGGTTTGGGACAACAAGTATTTGCTGATGACCGTCAACAATTAAACGGAAATCATCCCTTTGACCTCCCACAATATCAAGGTGCTAATATCTTGGTGGTTAATGAAAATTTTGGCTGTGGTTCCTCCCGAGAACACGCTCCCCAAGCTATAGCCAAATGGGGTATTCAAGCTATTGTCGGGGAAAGTTTCGCCGAAATCTTTTTTGGTAATTGCGTGGCGATCGGAGTTCCCTGTGTCACCGCTACACCAGAGGCGGTCACACAATTACAACAGTTATTACAGCAAAATCCCCAAGTTGAAATTATCATGGATCTGGGGATGCTGAAAGTTCACGGCGGCGACTTAACTATTGATGTGAACATGAATGAAGGCTCCCGACAGTCCTTTATTAATGGTAGTTGGGATAATTGCGGTCAGTTGATTGCTAATCATGACCAGATCCGCACTACTGCTGCTAAGTTGCCCTATTGGCAATGGGATAATTCGGCGATCGCATAATCTTACCCCAGTTTTGGTAGTAGGTTGGGTTGAACATTTCGCCTAACCTATTCCCCTTTCGCGTATACTTACTCAAGTGCCGGAATTATTCTAGCCACAGCAGCGATATCATTGCTTAAATCCATGATTCCCTATCAAAACCCCATTGATTCTACACCCTATCTAATTTATCCCCCCTTACCTGACCCCCTATTTATTCCCGGAAAACCCATCAAATTAGGGGTTTTGGCTTCCGGTAGTGGCAGTAATTTTGAAGTAATTGCCCAAAAAATACGCGATGGACAACTTAACGCCCAAATACAGGTTTTAGTTTACAATAACCCCAAGGCTAAGGTTAAACAACGCGCCGAAAAGTTTGATATCCCCACTATTCTGGTTAATCACCGCGACTACCCCACTAGAGAAAGTTTTGATCAGCAGGTTGTTGATACCCTCAATCAATATGATCTCGATTTGGTTGTATTTGCGGGATGGATGCGAATTGCTACCCAGGTTTTGGTAGCCGCTTTTCCTCACCAAATTATTAACCTACACCCCGCTATATTGCCCAGTTTTCCCGGTATTCGTGGCGTTGAACAAGCCTTGGAATCGGGAGTTAAAATTACAGGATGTACCGTCCATCTTGTCGAGTTGGCTGTTGATAGCGGTCCGATTTTGATGCAAGCCGCTGTCCCCGTTTTACCCCAGGATACTCCCGAAACTCTCCATCAGCGCATTCAAGTATGTGAACATCAGATTATGCTTGGGGCGATCGCTTTGATGAACCAAAAATTGCTATTAACCTGATTTTGTGAAGTTTTGTAAAGAAAAGTTAAGAAATGTTAAAAAAATCGCCTTTTTTCTGGGGGGGTAGCTTTTGGGGCTGACTTGTGCTATACTTTTTAGATAATGGGAATATTGGCATTTTTTTAGCAAACCGTTAGAGTTCGATTATGAAGCATTACACTTAAATAATCCCACAAATTGCACCAATTTGTCAACCCCTGCGAAGGAATTTCGGCTAAAATGCAACTTGGAGCAGCACCTATCCCTGAATATGTCTTTTTTATCATCCTGGCAGCTTTTGAAACCTCGTCATCGTCAAAGATTACCAGAGCCAGAAATCCGGCCAAATTGGTGGGTAAGTTTAGGTAATGATATCACTCCATCGAATGAAATAACTTGGCAAGAGGAGACAATTGCGATTTACCAAACCCAGCCAATTATCAGCTTAAAGCAGCGATTTGTCATAGTAGGGGAGAGTAGTTTAATTAATGGGGATATTGACCAATTATTAGACGATTTAGATCACAGGGATAATATTCCCGAAGTCCTGTCGCAGTTACAAGGAATATTTGCCCTAGTGATTTGGGACAGAAGCCAAAGGCGACTGTGGTTAGCACGAGATGCTGTAGGTGGGAGAAACCTATACTATACAATTAATCAAGGTATTTTGCGGGTAGCACCTCGTCTGAGAAGCCTAGGGAAATTTCATCCCCAAAAATTAGATTATCTAGCTTTACGAGACTATCTTTCTTGCGCGTTTATTCCGGGAGAACAAACCATCTGGGAAGGGGTAAAAGAAGTACGTCCGGGGACAATACACGAATGGTCATACCCTGGGAAATCTCGGAAAATACAAGTTTATTGGCAACCGGAAGAACAAATAGGCGATCGCGATCAACCCCTAGAATATTACAGCCAAAAATTGCGATCGCTTCTTAATCAAGTAGTGGCAGAATCCCTACCTATTGGGGAACCTGTAGGCGCTTATTTATCAGGGGGATTAGACTCTAGTGCGATTACAGCTTTAGCCAGTAAATTTCATCAGCAGGAAGTCCATACTTATTCAATCCATTTTGGGGCTGAATATCCCAACGAATTAGAATTTGCCAATTTAGTAGCGGAACATTGCCAAACTCAGCATCATATTCTGGAAATCCAGCCAGAAACTGTATGGGATAATCTAGCAATTACTATGGCAAATTTAGACGATCCTATTGGTGATCCTCTGACAGTTCCTAACTATTTATTGGGACAGGTAGCCAAACAGGATGTCGGAGTTATTTTAAACGGGGAAGGAGGCGACCCTTGTTTTGGCGGTCCGAAAAATAAGCCGATGTTACTCTATGAACTGTATGGGAATATTTACAACCATTTTCCCAATCGTCTGACCACCTATTTAGAGTCTTTTAAAAAATGCTATCCCCATTTACCGGAACTTCTGAAACCGGAAATTTGGCAGCAGGTAAAAGATGCGCCGTCAGTATTTGAACCCGACTTAAATTCCGCCCAAGAATATTTAAATCGATTGATGCTAATTAATATTAAATTTAAGGGGGCAGACCATATTTTAACCAAAGTGAGTAATATGACATCGGCGGCGGGTTTAGAAGGGCGATCGCCATTATTTGATCAGCGAGTTGTTGACCTAAGTTTACAAGTTCCACCGGTGTATAAACTCTCTGCTGCTAATGAGAAAGCCGTGTTAAAAGCAGCGGTTACTGATGTATTACCAGCCTCGATTATTTATCGCCCAAAAAGTGGGATGCGGGTTCCTGTAGGTTCGTGGTTTTACCACCATTGGCAACAACGCACCCAGGCATTATTGTTCAATAAAAATGCGGCGATCGCCCCTTATATTAACCAAAAGTTTATTAAGGAACTTTTCAACCCCCAAAGTCCGGCTTATCAAAAATTTGGGATTAAACTCTGGTTATTAGTGAGTTTAGAAATTTGGCTACAAACCCAGAAAAATTAACTGTTGATAAAATAACCAGGTACAATAGTTGTGTGTCCTTGTTTGGGGTCATATTTAAGTAAATATTCACGCGCGATCGCCTCTTGTTGTCGGAGGCTTTTTAATTCGGGTTCGCCAATTTCTGTATCTGTAGATAGCAAAATTACCTGATGGCTGGCGGAGGGAAAATATCGTTCAATTAGGTTATAGCGGTGAGAGGAGTCTAGCCTTCCCAGGGGGGTATCAATAGCAATAGGAAGCTGGCGACCAGAAACCCGCGCCAGACCCCACAAAAAAGCGATCGCCAATAGTTGTTTTTCCCCGGCAGATAAGCGATGTTTGGGGACGGGTTGACCTTGGGGGTCATACAGAGACAAACTAAAATCTTGGGTAGCAATAACGACTCGATGAACTAGGTCTGATTTATGGAGAAGATAGCGGAAGCATTCAGTCACTTCTATTTCCAGCTTATTAAGTTTTCGGAGGGTCAACTTTTCCCGAAATTGTACTAAAGTTTTTTGTACCCTTTCGGAAGTTTGGATAATGTGGTTGGCATTTTTGCGATCGATAGTCACCTGGCTATATTCGGACAATTCTTTCTTAGTTTTTTCCACCATAGCCTCATAGCGATCGCGCTTAATTATAGCTTGATCATAATCCCTTTTCACCTTCGCCACATCCGCCCCCGCATCAGAAACCGCCTGTAAAAGTTCTTCGTAAACCTCCGGGGGTGCCGCCACATTTAGCTGTCTTTCCTTAGCTACAATCGTCTCCTGAATGCCTATCAGTTCATTTTTAAAAGACTTGGTTTGGCTAATTTGATTAGGGAGTTGATGTTCGAGAACACTGGTAAGCTGTCCGAGAGTAATTTCATCCATATCTAACCAAAAATCCTGTAAAGAATCATCGGAACTGGTGGAACTCTCCGACTCCAAAAAACTCCGAACCTTATCCAAACTAATATCGCCCAAATCCAGAGTTTTCAAATACTCCAATAATCGGCGATCGCGTTCCGCCACCACCTCCCGCGCAATTCTGGCTTTTTTCTCCCTAATTTCCTTTTCCCCCTGCACTTTTCCCCGCTCTAACAGAGGCTGAATTAATGCCAAAGGTAGCCAAGCAGCCGCCATTTCTCGCAAGCGATCGCGCTTTTCATTTAACCTCTCTTGTTCCTCCCGTAATTGTCTTTCAATTTGGTCTCTTTCCTGGGCTACCTTACCCCCTTCAGTCCGAAACTTATCACGAGTTTGTCTTTCTCGTTTATGGGCTTTTTGTAACTCCGTATCAAGTCGCACAACCTGCAACTTTGCCTCTTCCCAATCTGCTATTTGTTCATTTAACTTTGACTCAATTGCTTCCAAAGTAGCCAACTCAGAGACCTCAGCCAACTCCTTGCGTTTCCGACTCACCAAAATATTCAAATCCACCGATAAACGTTCCGCCAACTCCAACCCCAAAAGGGACTGAATAGCCTGGATAACCGTACTCGGAGGACTGTCTAATTCCGCCAATTCCTTGACCTGTTCCCCATCAAATAGAAACAGATTAGAAATTCCCAAAGGAAAGAAATCTTCGACTCGTTCATCCCAAGTTTCCACCAAACCCTTATCCGGCCAATCATCAATCAAAATACCCAACGTATCCTTACCATTTTTTAGATGTCTATTCCAGCGTCTTTGGATGCGAAATTCCACCTGTTTATTTTCTAAAATATGTTCAAATAATAGTTCCACGCAGGTCATTTCATGGGGTGGGGTATGTTTATTAATCGCCTGTTTGAGGAAATCAGGATAGGCAATATTTCCCCTAGTCGAACATTGGGCGCGCGCACCATAAAACACCAAGCGCATAGCATCCATTAGCGTAGTTTTTCCGCCTCCATTCATCCCCCCAAGTAGGACAATAGGACTGACCGTTTCACCAGTCATTTGCGGACGCAGGTTAATAACTTGTTTACCGCGATAGGGGCCGAAGTTTTGCAGAGTCAATTCCAGGAAAATCACAGAATAGCAGTTTCCGTAAAGGTTAATAGAGTGGAGCCAGAAATCAACAACTTATGGAGTTAGGATATAGCCCCCTTGAGTTGCACCAAATCAAGGCATCAATTTTCATCCTAGGGGGTTAATTAATCCAACTTGTGACCAATCACAAATCACGGGATAACTAACCCCCAGAAGCATCTTAATACATGACGCTTAACTAAATTTGAGACTCGCCCAGTTTAGCTGTTGGGGAGGTTCCGGTTTTTCACCATTGACAATTTTTTTGATATCTTCAACTTTTCCTTCCTTAGCGGCTTGTTTCAGGTCTCGCTGATAGTGTGCATTTGCGATCGCTTCTGATTGCGATCGAGAACTGGTTTCAAAGCATCTTTCTAAGGTATCATAGATTCCGGTACGCCGCGACATAGTTTTATACTGTCGTTCAGTATCCAGGAGTCTGGTCATCAGTTCTAAATACATCGGATCACCTTCGCTAAGTTCCTCCAAAATCTGCCATTCATCCACACCCAACATAGCATTACCACCACCATGGCGAGGGTCTTCAAAAGGTTCTCCTGTCACCTCTTGATAAATTCTCGGCAAACTATCATCAAATTCGTGTTTTTCCTCCAACCATATCCGCCGAATTTCGCTAAGTTCCTCCGGTTGAATTAAGGTTATATCCCGCATATCAGGCGGTGCATTTTTACGAACCTGTTGTTGAGCTTCTAATACCCGCCTTAACCAATATTCCCGCCATTCTCGTTTATAGGGTCCTGGTATCGGTTCGACTGACGTTTCTCCGTCAACATTCCTTTCAAACAATTGCACTGTCCCAAATATCCGCCGGAAGTCTCTTTTATCGTGATCATTTTTTACATCTAATTCATTACGAATATCCAACAGAGGCTGCATCCACTCTTTAGCTTCATCATTTAGGATCATGGCTTCCATTGATTTATCTTGACTCACCAATGTACAAACCCAACAGCCAAAACGAGAACTTCCACAGCTAGGGGTTGAGGTATCAATAACTAAAGGACATTCATTGTCTGCTGTAGCGCCTCGGTACATTTCAAACAAGTCTTTATTATCTTGTCCCCAGGGGTTTTTAAACTGCATTAAATACATCCAAACTTCGTCAGTTCTCCAATCCTCAATTGGCAAATAAATTAAACAGTTGGGTCTTTTGGGATTGCTATTAAGGCGATCGCGTACTCGCCATTTCCTATGCTTTGCCATACTAGCCGCGCGTTTGATACTTTCAGCTTTACGAGTTCCTAAAGCCAGAATAGCTTGACCATGATTTCTAATGGTTTCATTAATAAAAGCATCAGCAGGGCTGATTTTTAGTCTTTCCGTACACCATCGAAACCTATTTCTAGGTGCAGGATATCCTTTACCTATTAGACAACACCAAAATGTATCTTTAATTGCTGGATAAGTTAAATGAGTTTCTATAGGCATTTTTTGCTGTTGGGCAGCTATGGTTATTTGGTTTAGAGAATTGCGAATCCAGGCAGAAATAATTGGGTTTTCAACTAAAGTATCATTGGTGAGAACATAAATTTTTCTAGTCCTTTCTTCTTCCGGTAAAAAAGCAATAGCATTCCAAATCAATTGAAGGACTGCTGTACTATCTTTGCCTCCACTCCAGCCAATAACTAAGGGTGTTTGGTCTTCAACGTACAATTCCCTGATTTCTTGTTCCAGTATTTCCAAATCTTGTAAAAAATCTTCAACTTTTCTGTTACCATTATTGGATGTTTGAAGGTTTTCTGGAATAATTGGAAGCTGTGAAAACGTATTCATGGATATTGCTAATAATTGAATGTTTGGATATTGAAAAATTTGATAAATAATATCAAATTAGGGCCGATAAGATTCAAAGATTGACTCTAATATTTCTTGTTCCTTAGTAAACCAAAAAGTGATTAATTGATCTACCATTTTCTGGCGATAATCATGATTGATAATCAATTGAAACATTTCTTCATCGAGATAAGCATAATCAACATCATGCCTGAGTTTGGGTATAGTTTGAGGTCTGCCACCATCATATTCAGAACTATATTGGAGATGCCAAAACTTATACTTTCCTTTTTTTTGTCCATTTTTTAAATGAAAAAACGGTAAAGCAAAATCACTGTTTTTAAAACTGGTGTCTGATGAGACAGACCAATATTTTTTAAAAACATTAATTAAATCTTCAGTGATAAGGATTTTGTTTTCAGCAATTGTGCCGTTAGCTATTAAATGAATAACTGAGAGTAGCAAAGTGGGCTGATTACGGCATTTAACTCCTAGCTTCGTATTAGTATACACTTTAATTTCTCTGATACACCTACAGTAATATTCAAGATCCTTGACTTCTTGTTGGTCTTCTGAAGACATTTTACCTCCTAACAGATAGAATAGCCTTGCCGAAATGCCCCATATAGGATAGTATGCGATTGGGGACAGAAGTTTTTAAAAACCATATCAGTATAGTAGTACAATAGCTATGACGATCGCAAGGAACCCAAAAACCGAGGGACAGCCAGGGGAACTAGGACAACTGCTAACCGAGTTGTTAAATAATAGCGATCGCATTTTAGTTCAACCGACATCAATGGGAGTCACCCAAGGATATATAGGCGCAGTCAGCCTAGAATGGGCTGCCAGTCACATTGGTTATGCTTCCGAATTACCCCTATTTAAAAGCCACATTGACCCCGAAACCCAAAATATAGAAAGAGGCGCAGAAACCATTGATGCTATACTCCAGCGACCCCTAGACTGGTCACGTCAAGCCATCTTGGTACAATACCTGATTACCCACAATTGGGATCGGAAATTTCCCCCCCTCGTCGTCGTTATTAGTCCCCACTGGGTAGATAACCCGCAAGCACCACAATGGGATAAAAACGGACAAGCTACCTGTTCAGCCGCCCAATATATCCCCTTAGATGAACATGGAAAAATCGGCATCTTAGATTTATCATCTTCCGTCTCTGTCTTTGCTTTAGATGGACAGCATAGACTCATGGGGATTCAGGGAGTCATAGAATTATTAACAACCCGGAAAATACAACCCTATAGCAAACTCAAAAAGCCTGTCGGTGAACCCATCACTTGGGATAAATTGCCTATAGTAAATATGCACCCACAAGATAAACTAGCCGCCTTAAACCACGAAACCATTGGCATTGAATTTATCCCCGCCGTCTTGGCTGGAGAGACTAGACAGCAAGCACAAAGGCGAATTAGGTCTATTTTTGTACACCTTAATCAAATGGCAGTTAAACTCAGTAAAGGACAGTTAGCCGCCTTAGATGAAAATGATGGCTTTTCTATTGTTTGTCGCCAAGTAGCTGTTAATCATCCCCTACTCCAAGATGAACCCGGACGTAAGCCTCGGATTAACTGGGATAGCGCCACAGTTGCCACCAAATCAACAGTATTAACTACCTTACAAGCCTTACGAGATATGGCGGAATTATATCTAGGTTGTTACCCTAAATTTCGAGGTTGGAAAGCGCCACAACCCGGTTTGGTTCCCTACCGTCCCGAACCCGAAGAGTTGGCATTAGGTACTCAGGAATTAATGAGTTTATTTGATGGTTTGGCGAGTTTACCCAGTTATCAAAAACTTACACAAGGAATGGAAACTCCTGATTTGCGAAGGTTTGGATTTGAACGCCCCCCAGGATTAGGAAATATTTTATTTAGACCCGTGGGACAAATAGCGATCGCTCATGGTATTGGTAAGGTGGTATTTCACTATCAACAACCCTTGGAAACCGTATTTAAAAAGTTAGTTAAATTTGATGCCGAGGGTGGTTTTAATCATATAGAATACCCTCAATCTATATGGTATGGCGTATTATATGATCCCAATAAACGCCGAGTCCGAGTAGCTGGTCGGTCTTTGGCTACTGATTTAATTGTTTATTTACTAGGAGAAATCACCGAATTAATGGATGAGGCAATGATACGCAAACAACTGGCTGAGGCGCGGACTTTTGAAAATAGGGCGATTAATTTTGAGGGTCGGATAGTTAAACCCAGGGAAGTAGGATTACCTGACCCTATAGATTTGTGATATCATCTAACAATAGATATAAATTCATACCAACTAATCAAACCATGGTTAATGATGAACCTACCAATAAAATAGACCATTTGGTGGCACCTCTTTATAATCAATACTTCCGCGAGAGGTGTTATTTGGGGTTGATGTGTCACCAGGGAGGGCGACAAATGATTCAAATTAATGTCCCAGCCCAAGATTTACCAACTCTCCTACAGGCGCGACCCTCCCAGGGAAATGACCCGGACTCTGGCAAAAATCGACCGGAGATTAAAGGTCATGCTGAGGAAATTAAAGACTATATTATCCAGCGTGTTCATAAAAATAAACCCTGGATTTTGGGAACACTGACAGCTAATGTTAATCCTGAAGATATCCAAATTCTTGACTTGGGTAGAGGCGTGTGTTTTGTGATAATTCCCCGTGGTCATAAGTTAGATATCACTGATGGACAACACCGCAAAACCGCCATTCATCAATTAATTGAAAGTGATTTAGGAAAGTTAATCGGTGAGGATGATTTTCCGATTACTTTGGTTTTGGAGGAGAATTTTAACCAGTGTCAGACCGACTTTAGGGATATGGCGCAAGCCAGACAATTAGATAAATCTTTGCTGGTTTCTTTTGGGGAACATTCCGGTCGCATTGGGATTACCAAAAATTTGGTCAATCGCGTTTCCATGTTTTATGGGAAAACTGAGAAGGTGAAAAAAAGCCCTTCCACTAAGCAGAAGTTGATTTATACTAATGCTTATATTGTGAATTTGGTCAGTTGTGCTTTTACTAATCAGCCGGATAATGACTTAGAAGATTATGATGTAGAAATGGCATCCCATGAATTAACTCAATGTCTGAATCAGTTTTTTTCGGAATGTCCGGTCACATCACATATTGCTAATCAGAGTGTGGATGAATTAACGGTTGAAGAAGTGGCTAATTTTAAGGAAAAATATTTATTAGGTTTTCGGGTGGGTTTGGAAATACTGGGGCGACTGTTATATATGACCTATGACGGTCAGCAAAATGAGTTTAATCGAAGTCAAATATCTCAGTTGGCGCAACTGGACTGGTCGCGGGAGAGTCGTCTATGGGAAAATAATGTGGTCACGATAGATCCTAACCCCAAAAACCCCCATAAACCCTATAAAATTTCCATGGGGGCTAGTCAGGTGAGAATTGCGGTTAATATAGTTAAAGCCTATTTGGGCTGGGGTTCATCTCATCCCTATCTGAGTTAAATGTTATGGTGGGGGTAGTATACTGGTGATAGCCATTTTTAAAGATATCTTAAACCTTATGGTCGATCGCCATGAAAAACATGAAAAAATTATCATATTTGACTTTGATGGGACTTTAGCTGATACCTTGGAAGTGGTGATTAGCATTACCAATGACCTGGCGGCAGATTTTGGATATTCCCCCACCACAGCCACTGATTTACAGCAATTACAAAATCTCAATTCTTGGCAAATTATTAAGCTGTCTAATATCTCCCTATTCAAAATTCCTAAACTCCTGCGCCGAGTCCAGCAGGAATTACAAAATAATCTCGGATCTATTTCTCTATTTCCGGGTATTCCTGAAGCCTTAAACGACCTGAAAAACCAAGGCTGTCAACTATCTATTATCACGTCTAACTCACCAAGTAATGTGGAATTTGTGTTAAACCGACATGGTGTTTTAGCACTTTTTGATAATCTGAATTCCGAGTCAACACTCTTTGGGAAACACCGAATTATTAACCGCCTACTAAAACAGCAAAATATCCCCAAACATCAAGCGGTTTATGTGGGAGATGAAACCAGAGATATCACCGCAGCCCACAAATCGAAAATTAAGAGTATCGCGGTAACTTGGGGGTTTAATTCGGCTAATGTACTGGCTAAATATAAGCCGGATTTTATGATGAATCAACCCCAAGACTTACCCCCAACGATCGCATCTATTTTCCCGATAAATTAGCCTTCCGACTCTCGATTGAATCCCCTCAAAACGGCGCGATCGCTGACATTTTTATAAATGGTTTCTAAATACTGCATAACCACATCCGCCGCCGTGGCTGTAGTCCCCAGAGGAATTGGACCTAACACATCCAAAACTGTCTCGCTTCCTGGAGGTGGTGAAATCACGACTAAAGAAGATTCCAACTGTTGTTTATACTGCCAATATTCACTCACCACAGGAGGTTCATAACCCTTGACAGAGGGGGATACTTTGGAGGTTTTTCTGTCTTTTTTCCCCCCACCAGAACCCCGTATATTTCGCAATTTAGCGATAATCTCTTCTTTCAAGCGTCCCCGCAGTTGAAATAAGACAAATGGATCTTCAC
>NZ_JBIMLI010000030.1:0-28368 GCF_051859755.1 Limnospira sp. | reverse complement strand
CCGTTCCCCGCTTCAATCTGACGGGTTGTGAGTCCTGAAACTGGGGGTGGCTATCGCCTTTACTCTCAACTTCCTGCTGTACATAAAACCAGCGTTCAGTCTTGACCTTGAGTTCCCTGCCTTGTTTGGATTCCTCCCAACGTCGGGACATATAAACAGTTATGAGGATGGTCACGAGTGCGCTCCTTATATTCAACCAAGGGGTTGAAGTCCCCACCAGGCGGTTATTTCTGGCATTGCAGCCTTATTTCATGCCTGAACGTCTCGCACTACACCTCTATCATTACATATTAGGCACTACCCAATTTTTTTAGATCAAACAAACCTCCTTGTATGCTCGGAAACCCTATAGGTTTCCGTATATTTCGCAATTTAGCGATAATCTCTTCTTTCAAGCGTCCCCGCAGTTGAAATAAGACACATGGATCTTCACTAAAGCGATCGCCTAACATATAATAAACTGCACCAATATGCTTACAGGGGTTAGCCGGATCTGGACAACAGAGCGCGAGAATGTACTTCATCCAAATTCAAAGGAAATAGCCGCCAGCCATTTTTAGCAAATACATCCTCAATATTGTAAGGCATTTCCCCCGCTAACAACTTCGCCGAAAAAATCGCCTGCTGGGATAATGTTTCAATCACATATCCCCATTCTTCCTCCGTAAAAGCATCTAACCACAATTCCACCTGATAAGGTTCCGCTTGCGTCCCCTGGACTTGCGCCATAACCCGCTGACCAGTAAATTCAATATTGAGAACATTACCCGGTCTCGCATAATTTCTCGCCCTTTCCAATCGTTTCTTAAACCGATAGCGATTCCGAATATCTAACCATTGCTGGGTCCACCATTCCTGATTATTTTCTATATGGTAATCTGCCATAATTGGGAACCCCAAAAAATATCGTTTTATTCATTATAGACAACCAGTGAGGGTTGACAACAGCCGGGAACTCATGATAAGATATTGACATATCGTTTCATAATAAGAATATATGCAACAGCCAAAAAAATGCAACTATTCCCATTATCTAAAGTATAGCGCAGACCCCCCAAAAAGGCAACCCCACCCCCCCCAAAAAAATTTTTTCGCAACATTTCTTAATTTTTTGTTACAAAAGTTAACATAATGACCTAGTGATGGCGATAATGCGATCGCAGTAGGGGGAATATTTGGGCTGAGAATTTGCGTAAATTGTTTGACGGAAATTGATAAATAATTATAGGGATAGGTTAATTTATGAGATTCAGAAGACCGAAAGAACTGCTGGGCAAGGTGAATGTCAAAATCGCGCTGCAAATGTTGGGTCGATTAAGCATAATCAGCGTCATATCTTTGGTTCTGGCAACGATTAACAACTTAGGAAATCATAAAAACTACTGGGAGCGGACAATTTTTGCGACGCAGACAGTAGATTTTAACATTTTATCTCACACTTTGCCGACGAAACTTTCCCTGGCGCTGCTAGAGGGAGAAACGGAGGAGTTGCAGCGGACTCTGGACAGTAACTACGGACTGTTCGGGTTAGTAGTCACGAACTGCGAAAGTGCGATCGCCGATTGTCCAGAGCAGGAAATCCTCTACTATTCCAATTCCCGTCGCCTTTGGAAAGAGGGTTTGAAGGTGGAAAACCTAACTAATGAGCCTTACGATCTCCTACGGGACCCGCCGCCATTGTTTGCGGAACGCAAATATACACGGCGTTATCAACCGGAAGCTGACCCGACGGGGATGGTCAACAGAGGGGAAATCATCGGGCGGGTATATTACGTCCGGCGGGTGCCGCCAACCTTCGCGGAGAGTTACGGGAAATGGGCGAGGGGGTTGCTGAGGTTCCAGCACAGTCCTAGTATTTTCTCGCTGACTACGGGTATATTTTTGACGGGGGGTGCAGTGGTTTGGTTGCTGATCGAATTTATGTTGTACCGAAAGCGCCGAGAGAAGAAACAGTTACTGGAAGAGGCGCGGAATATTCGGGAAGAGTTGGAGCAGAAAGTTAAACAAAATGAAGCCCTGATCGCTGTTAGGGAAAAGGGGCGGGAGGAGTTGGAGGACTACCGAAGGGAACAGCAATCGATCGCAACGGAACTGAAAATAGCGATCGCCGACTACGAACAGAAAATCGTGGATTTCCAACATCAACAGGATGATAGCCAGACCTCTCTGCAAGAACTGCGGAATCAATTAGCCTGGGCGGTGGAATATCAGGTAGAGGCGCAAGAGGAAATTGACAGACGGTCTGAGGCGATCGCCAACCTGGAAAATTGCCTGAATAGCCAGAACAGGGAACAGCAGGAAATGACGCGCACCCTGGAAAAGTTGCAGCGCCAGTTGCAGGAAACCGAAGAGCGGGAAGGGAGGACCAATGAGCAGATAGTGAGCCTGAATCAAAAGATTGCGGAACTGACCCGCGAGTATGATCAGGCGATACAGCAATCGGCAGACCTGCAAAGCCAACTGAGGGAACAAGCTGATGTTGAGCAGTTGAGAAGAGCCTTGGAATCGGCTAGGGAAGAATCAGAGTGTATCAAAGAACAGTCCCGAGATTTTGAAGTCTATATCACCGCAGAAAATGAGCGTTTGGCAGCCAAAATCAGACAGTTAGAAAATGAACTGGGGGAACATAGATCGAGAATTTTGTACCTGGAAAGTCGCCTTGAGGATAGGGAGGTAGGTGATCACCATGTCAGTGACTGGATCAAACCTGAAGATTGCTTTACCCCAGCCAACCTCAGTAGATCCAACATATCCTCTCTGTCCAGTTCTGAGGTAATCAGAGGTCTACATCGCTTGGAATTTGTGACTGACCACCAAACAGGGAGCCATGTTCACCTCAAAAAAACCCTTTTTTGTACGGTTCCCCATCCTAACAAAGATGTGCCTTACGGTACCCTCAAAAACATTTTACAATTTGGGAAGATAAGCGAACAAGAGTTGAGGGATAATTTCTGATTTGAGCAACTCGGTTCCCTATTTAATCATAAATGATTGGGGAAATTGGGATGATGGGTGGGAGGGTAGGAGACTAAAATTCCCCAGCATGATAGGAACTCCGAACCAGGGGACCGGAGCGAACGTGAGAAAAACCCATATCTTTGGCGATCGCCCCTAGACGGTCAAACTCTTGGGGGGTCCAATATTTATGGACGGGGAGATGATCGAGGGAAGGGCGCATATATTGACCGATAGTGAGGCGCGCGCATTGAACTTGTCTTAAATCAGCGAAAGTCTGTAAAATCTCTTCTTCGGTTTCCCCATGTCCCAACATGAGACCGGACTTAGTAGGAATAGTCGGGTCAACTTCTCGGACGTGGCGCAACAGGTCGAGAGAGCGATCGTACTTCGCCCCCCGTCGCACCGGAAGCGTCAGCCGTCGCACGGTTTCAATATTATGGTTATAACAAGCAGGTTTCGCCCTCACCACGAAATCAATACGCTGATATTGTTGCTGTTGAGTATCTTCAGCCTTTCCCCCCCAAAAATCGGGAGTAAGCACCTCTATTTGAGTTTGGGGACAAAGCGATCGAATTTGCTCCATAGTAGCCACAAACCAGCCCGCGCCGCCATCAGCCAAATCATCCCGCGCCACAGAAGTTAACACCACATAACGCAACCCCAAAATTTGGACTGCTTCTGCTACCTTGCGGGGTTCATCGTGATCAAGTGGCATAGGAGCATGGCCCTTATCAACTTGACAAAAAGCACAGGAGCGGGTACAAGTAGGCCCCATAAGTAAAAAAGTAGCCGTCCCCTGAGCATAACATTCCCCCCGGTTGGGACAGCGCCCCTCCTCACAAATAGTATGAATTTGTCGCTGTTTGATAATCCGTTGCACCTGCGAGAGTTCACTAGCCGCACCAATAGGACGACGCAACCACTCAGGCATAGATTTAATTGCGTCTCGGTGACGTGATGAGATAGAATCAGGAGTGGTTGACATAATGTATTGATATCTAGGATAGCTATTTTTTATAACACAAAGCAGTTTTCTGCGATGCTGATTATATGGGAACTCACTATAGCAGCTTCTCAAGCCATCAAGTACATTCGGAAGCCCCTCGCCCCGTTTGGGAGAGGGGTTTGGGGTGAGGGTAATGGTTTGATGGCGGTATCCTTGACCATTGTTGGTGATGCCATACTATTCTCGACTTTGTTAAGCTATCAACAGATTTGAGAAGGTTAAGTGCTGCACCAATATTCAGATTATGTATTCATCACCGGGGGAGTAAGCCGTGGCAGGTCGGAAAATTATAGTTATTGATGATAGTAAGGTGATTCGGGTAAAAGTTCGGGAGATGTTACCCCAGGGTAACTTTGATGTGCTAGAAGCGAAAGACGGGAAAGAAGGCATAGACCTAGTGCGCCAAGAACGCCCCAACCTGATTATGCTGGATTTCCTGTTACCTAAACTCAGCGGATGGGATGTTTTTCAGCAAATCCAAGCTAGTGAAGAACTTAGGAAAATTCCCCTGGTGTTGATGTCTGGTCGAAAAGAGGAAGTGACGGAGAAAATTGCTGAACCTTTCGAGTATTTTGAGTTTATCGAAAAACCTTTTGAGAGAGGACAATTGATAGATGCGATCAAGTCGGCTTTTGAAAAGGCTAAGAAACCTCGCCCACCTCTGAAAGTGGCTCCCCCCGCACCTGCACCAACTCAAGAGACAGCACCTCCTCCTGTGGCGGCGACAACGGCGGCGGATGCAGCTAAGATTAAGGCTTTAGAACAGAAAATTGTTGCTATGCAGAGGGAAATGGTAGCCCTGAAAAAACAGGTGGCGCAAATCAAGGCTTTTGTACTCAAAAAAGTCAAGTAGGGGTGAGTAACTGTTAATTATGACCTTAGAATCTTCGTTTCTCAATCAGCTTGAGGGGGCTGCGGATACCCTTATGGAACACTTGGATAATTTTGCTAAGGCGCGAATTCTGGTGGTGGGGGATCTGACTCTGGATGAGTTTATGACTGGTCAGGTGGAGAGGTTGTCGCGGGAAGCACCAGTGCTAATTCTGCGCCATGAAGTTACTCAACAAATCCCAGGAGGGGGAGCTAATGCGGTTTACAATTTGGCTAAGTTGGGGGCTGCAGTGTCGGTGGCGGGGTTGGTGGGAAAGGATGACCAAGGGGAGACTCTCAAGAGGATTTTTCGGGAGGCGGGAATTGATACGGAGGGTATTCTCACAGACGCAGACCGCCCTACGGTGACTAAAACTCGGATTTCTGGACACGCGCGCCAGTCGGTGACTCAGCAAATTGTCCGGGTCGATCGCAAATCGGATGATTTACCCAGCTTGGAACTTCAATGGCGGTTGGCTGAATATATCGAACAACACAGAGATAATGTTGATGGGGTGGTTTGTTCGGACTATGGGGATGGGGTGTTAACTTCCCCGGTTATTGGCGCGGCTTTGGGTCATGGGTTTTCGGTGGTGGATGCTCAAGTTGATTTACAACGCTATCAGGGGGCGATGTTGTTTACTCCTAATGTTCCTGAAGCGGAAAAGGCGGTAGGATATTCGATCGCTAATGAAGAGAGTCTCAGACGTGCGGGGACTGATTTACTGAATTTGACTGGGGCGAAACGGGTGCTAATTACTAGGGGTGAGGAGGGGATGAGTCTTTTTGAATGGGGGGAAAATCAGACGCTACAAGTTAGCCATATTCCTCCGTTTAATGTTTTGGATGTTTTTGATGTGACGGGGGCGGGAGATACTGTGGTGGCGGCTTTAACTTTGGCTTTATCTGTGGGGGCGAGTTTTTGGGAGGCGGCGGTTTTGGGTAATTTGGCGGCTAGTTTGGTGGTGCGTCAGTTTGGGACGGCTACGACTTCTATAGCGGAAATGAAGGAGGCTTTGCGATCGCTTTTGGAAGGTGAAGTTAGTTGAGTTGACTATGAACAGAGTAATCATCCATGATGCCCAAAATCAGCAGTGGTTACTATTTGAACATCCCTGCTATATTGTTAATTGCGATCGTCTCGAGCAGGTAATTCCTGCCTTACAACAGATTGATGAAAGTCTCCGGGAAGGGCATTTATGGGCGGCGGGTTTTATCAGTTATGAAGCCTCTAGCGCTTTCGATTCCGCTTTGAATACCTATCCCCCAGATGAGTTTCCTTTGCTCTGGTTTGGGCTATATCAACAACCACAAATTATCACCCCACCCCGCCTCTGTTCGCCATCAGATTATACTGTGGGTGAGTGGTTATCTTCTGTCACCCCCACTGAATATCAGGAGGCTATTAACCAAATTCGAGGTTATATTGCTAGGGGGGAAACCTATCAGGTCAATTATACTTTTCGCCTACGGACGGAGTTTTCTGGGGATGCTTTGGCTTGGTTTTGGCAATTAGTGCGATCGCAACAAGCCGACTATGCAGCATATATCGAATGTGGCGATCGCTTTAGCATTTGTTCTGCTTCCCCGGAACTATTTTTCCAACTCTCTGACCGTCAACTGGTCGCTCGTCCCATGAAAGGAACCGCCGCCCGTGGTTGCACTTTAACCGAAGATAATGCGATCGCCCAATGGCTGCAAAATTCCCCCAAAAACCGCGCCGAGAACGTGATGATTGTGGATATGATCCGCAATGATATTAGTCGCATTGGGGATATTAAAACCGTCCAAGTTCCCGAATTATTTACCGTCGAAAAATACCCAACCCTGTGGCAAATGACCTCCACAGTCACCGCCAAAACCCAGGCTTTACCATCAGAAATCATCGCCGCCTTATTCCCCTGTGCTTCCATTACAGGCGCACCCAAACCCAGAACCATGCAGTTAATTCACCAGTTAGAAACTACTCCCCGCCACCTTTATACTGGAACCATTGGCTTTATCCAACCACAACAGACCCCGAATAATTATAGAACCCAGTTTAACGTAGCCATTCGTACAGTTATCATTGACCACCAAAATAATCAAGCCGAGTATGGCGTTGGTGGTGGTATTCTGTGGGATTCTGACAGCCAGGATGAATACCAAGAATGTGAAACCAAAGCCAAGTTTCTGAGCATCAATAATAGCTGTGATTTTTCCCTATTAGAAACCATGCTATGGACCCCAGAGGCAGGATTTTTTCTCCGGGAAGAACACCTAAACAGGTTATCAGAGTCAGCCATATATTTTGGGATTCCCTTATCCCTAGAACACATCAATCAACAATTAATCGATTTAAGTAAATCCTGGTCAATTCCCTATCGAGTTAGGTTATTAGTTGACCGCCAGGGTGTTCTCAATTACGAAATTTCTGCCTTTGAGAAATCCCCACCTAACCGACAGATTTATTTAGGTTTATCTCCCACGCCCATTAATTCCCAAAACCCTTTTTTATATCATAAAACCACCAACCGCAGCATCTATGAAACCGCCCGGAATTCCCGTCCCGACTGTGATGATGTGATTTTATGGAATGAACGGGGAGAGGTCACAGAAACTACCATTGCTAATCTGATTATTAAAATCAATGATGATTGGCTTACCCCCCCAGTCACCAGCGGTTTACTTCCCGGAACTTTTCGGGGTAGCTTACTCAAGCAGGGTAAGCTCAAAGAGGCTATTATTGATATAGAAACCCTCCAAAAATCCGAGGATATTTATATCATTAATTCTGTCCGCCAATGGCAAAAAGCCACTCTTAAAACCACTAAATAACCTCCTCTCGCCGTCTCTCCATAGGGGGGGTTTATTCATCCTCAGCGCGTGGGGAGATATAATTCACCACAGAACCCCAGAGGGCGGGTTTATTTATCTTCGGGTGGGGAGATATAATTCACCGCAGAACCCCAGAGGGCGGGTTTATAGGGCGGGTTTATTCATCCTCAGCGCGTGGGGAGATATAATTCACAGCAGAACCCCAGAGGGCGGGTTTATAGGGCGGGTTTATTTATCTTCGGGTGGGGAGATATAATTCACAGCAGAACCCGCCCCTACATTGTACACAGAGGCAATCATCAACAACTGAAAGCGGAAGATAGAGGGCGGGTTTATTTATCTTCGGGTGGGGAGATATAATTCACCGCAGAACCCGCCCCTAGATTATACATAAAGGGTTGGGTTTAACTGTGGTTTCAGCCAACCGAAATCTCTGGTGATAATTGGTGGTGATAAAAATTTATTCATCATCTCCCTGTTTGCGTTTAAGACTGCGCTGATTAAAGGCTCGGAATGAGAAATTAGGGTATTGATTAATCGCGGTTTTCAGCTCATCGAAAATTGCAGAATCTAGCCCCGTGACAACACACCAAACTCGCGATCGAGTTAAAGCGACAAAGGCTTCGTTTCGCTTGTGCAATTCAGTTTCGTTCTTCCAGCTCATAGGTTCTGTAGCGTATTGAAATCGGCAGGCGTAGACTTTCCATGCTTCATTTCCTTTAGCACGGGCAATTCCTGATACAGTGACGCAACCTGCTTTTCGGAAAATATCCGGCGCTCTTCGATAATCTACGTCGGTATCGACTCCGGCGATCGCACTGGGAACTCCCCCATGTTGCAACGCCGTTTTCATATCTTGTAAGTATTGTTTTTCGTAGTTTCCTGACAAAGCGACGACAATAATATCCCAAGGGTTAAAACCAGCATCTAAGTCAGCTTTAACTTGTTTTGCAATCCACTGTTGTTCCTCTTGTTCTGCAGAAAATGTTTTAACAGATAGCAATGAACCCACTGAGTCTATTGTTTTAAATGAACCAGAATCAACCGGATGCGGGCTTTCCGTTAGAGTGCGGGTAATTGTCACCATTTTGCCAGCAGCAACACTGGCATCGCTGAAATCGCCACCAATGACTTCATATCCCAAATCTTGCCAGTTTTTTTGGTTAGTAACGCCCTGCAATGCTCCACCGGGACGGAATAAACCCATGTTTAAAGCGTGGGCAGTCATCAAGAGTTGTCGGGGAGTGCGATAGCAGCGTTTCATCTTGTGGGTTTTTAATATCCCACCCGGATAACTACCGCTCACGTCAACTAACAATTTGCCATTAGCATCGCGCCCGAACATTTGTTCAGAAGTTGGAATTATTAAAGAACCGATTCCCTGAGCTTCGTCATAGGCCCAATAAATTCGCTGTGGAACACTCAGGGTTTGCAGCGCGAGTTGATAAAAACTTGGGGGTAAGTCTTGACCTTCATCAATAAGCAAGCAATCATACAGTACGGGGATTGAGTCCGCTTTGTTTTGAAGTTCGGTGCAAATAAAGTCGAAAACTTCGGTGACTGCTTCGGATTTACCCAATTTCTTCACCTCTCGCAATGCGCTGTTGAGGTCCCGAGGTGTTACACCACATTTTTTCGCTAGGCGGTAGTAAAATCCATCTCTATACTTTCCACCCCAAGCGTGTAAAATTTTGACTTTTTTCCAATTTATTTCGGCTTGGTCTGGGTGCATCTCTCGGTGATACAGATCTGCTAATTCGATCATCTGGTCGTAGAGCGATCGCGTGAAGAAAACCAAGGCAATATCCCATTCTGGATGTCGGATGTGCATTTTGGCTAGGCGCTTTGCCAGCAGCACCGTTTTACCCGTACCCGCCAAACCGCGAAGTCGCTGTGGCCCTTCGGGAATTTCAAAAGCAATTTTCTTTTGGGTACTGTCGAGAACTTTGAGTTTTGATTCAACCTCATGAATTGCAAATACAGGACTTTCTTTGGGCGTATTGCTGGGAATAGAGCGGGCGGGCTTTGAAGGTAAAGTTCCTCCCAGAACAGCATAAATATTTTCCCATTCATCTTCTCCATATTGTGGCTGCTTTTGTGCCTCGGCAATTTTCTGGAAATAACGACTGATTGCTGTGGGTGTCAAATCTTCTTTTAAGAGTACAACTCCTGGATGACTTACTAAATAATTGAATCCACGCTTTTTCCATTCTTCTTGATTGACATTCGGCAAAACAACTCGAAAATGAAACCTCAATTTTCCTCGCGTTTCCCGTCTGACATTAAGTTTGTTTTGAATGGCAAACATTTGGTCTTCGGCTTGCGAAACGGGCGTTTCGATGTGGCTGTGCCAATTTTTCATTTTCCATTCGTAACCTTCAATGGATTCAATGTTATTGATTGATAACCCTTGGCATTCTAGAATCCATAATCCGGTCAGTTGGTGTAAGATTAAAAAATCTGGCTCTCTCATCAAATTCCCAGTCCGACTAAAAATTGGATAGCGATAGTATGCTTCCCCTGGGTCTGAACTGAAGGCTCTCTTGAGCCAATTCCACAACTGATTTTGAGCGGAATTATTGTCGATTGGTTCGTATGGATGAAATTCCATGTTTTGATGCAATTAAATGTTTAAATTTGATGGTCGCTGGCGACATAAGCCACTACCAGGCGATCGCTTTCTTACAACTCTCGAAGAAAATCGAAGTCATCCGATTCAAATAGGTGAAGAACATTTTTAGCGCCAGTTATGGCTACATACAGTTCCCACATAGCCTAATGATATCATTATTGTATATATCTATACTATAGATGATAACTTTTGTTACGAAATGTTACTATGTTTTTACAAGCCAGCCTGTGATATACATTGTCTCAAATATTAATTTAATGTTAAGATTTAGTCTCGGATCTATGTTGGGTGCGACTGTGGTTTCCGCCAACCGAAAAATTTGATTAGTCGGGTGGGGAGTCAGAATGAGGCAATCATCAACAACTGAAAGCGGAAGATAATTGCCTCTGGTGATTAGCTAACAATACTTGGAGATATCCTCGTGACACTCATCAGCCAGATAAGATAAAGCCCGAAAGCGTAACCCTACTAATTGCTCATAGAGGGGGTTAATCTTGCACATGGGGGGGATATGAACAATTTTGTGACCAAAGAGCTTAATATCCCTTTCAAAAGGACACTGAGGAGGAACCATTTTACAAATGAATTTGGCTACTTTGGGGTCATGTAGTTGCCAGTCATCTAGCCAATGCTTGACGGGAGCTAAAACATCTATATGATGGTGATGATGTGCTGGGCGCTTGGGTTCCTTGGGTTCTTTGCAGTAACCTTCTGATAGATCTTCTAAGGTGTGTCTGAGGGAGTCTAAGACTTTGACTTGTAAACCCAAGGCTTCACAAAACTGGTGGAGAAGGTCATCTTCACAGACTGAATAAATGCCGTCAGCCAGCGCGACCATGACGGCGGTTCGCATGAAGTTCTCGGCGAGAATTGGGTTGGGTCCTAAGACTTCTGCTAATTCCTGGGGAGAAATGGGTTCGAGGGTGTTAACATCGATATCTGTTGCGAGGATGTCATGGGTGATGCTGGCAATTAATTCCTGTTCCTCCTCTTGAAACTGACCGTCAGCCCAAGCTAAGGCTAGTAGGCCTCTCATCCAGGCGAGAGTCTGTTGGCTGCTGTATTGGGTGGATTCAGCGATGCTATTCATTGGTTATCCTAGCGCTCGATGTTTCCAGTTTAACTTAGCCGATCGCTCAAAAAAAAGTATATACAATGTTACAAACAGAGCAAAAGCCTACAACCGAATGCTGTAGGCTCAAACTCGCTATAATGTTAAGAACTGTCGCGCGCTATCAACTGCTTCCGGTGAAAATGACTTCGGGGAATTTGGATTGAGCCTCACCAAGGGGCCGCCGCCTGCCTTCCTCTTGCCAGTAGTTGATGACTTCGGTAGCTTTATTGAGTAACTCAATGCGCTCGACATCATTGATCCAGCGCTTGGACTCTAGTTCATTTTTGAGTTCTTCCCAGGCATCCTTGCGTGGCCAGAAAAAGTAGGAGGTCAGTGGACTACTCCCTTTCCCTACTACTTGGTCAACAGCCAGCGCGACGTTATCATCGAGCCAGAGAACTTTTAGAATGAATCTTGACAATTACACCTCCGGGCTAATTTGAGTTAATTGCAAAAAATACACAACACTCGATTATATCGCAGTATCTCTCGTTTGTAACATTTTTGATGGGTTGACATGAAGGCTATTGTAATTTTTGATATTGATGGGGTAATTCGAGACGTGGGAGGGTCCTATCGTCGGGCGATCGCAGATACGGTAGAACTTTTTACTAAATCCTATCGCCCTACGGTGTCAGATATCGATCGCCTCAAGTCTGAAGGGGTTTGGAATAATGACTGGGAAGCCTCCAGGGAGTTGATTTATCGCTATTTTGAGAGTCAGGGTCAAAATCGCGATGCCATTAACCTGGACTATGGGCAAATTGTAGCCTTTTTCCAATCCCGCTATCAGGGACCAGACCCAGATAATTGGACGGGTTACATTTGTTCTGAACCCCTGTTGTGTACCCCCGAATATTTCCAGCAGTTAACCGATAATGCGATCGCCTGGGGGTTTTTTAGCGGAGCCATGCGAGATGAGGCATTATATGTATTACAGGGGAAACTAAATCTGCCTAATATTGCCCTAATTGCTATGGAAGACGCACCGGGAAAACCAGACCCCACGGGGTTGCTGGCTGTCGTGGGTCAATTGGAACCCCCAGAGTCCCCAAAACCTGTGATTTATGTGGGTGACACGGTGGCGGATATGTACACAGTCGCTAAAGCACAGCAACAGGACAGCACGCGGACTTGGGTGGGTGTGGGTGTATTACCTCCCCATGCTCAAGAAACTACGGAGAGTATAGCATCCTACACCCAGACGCTGAAAAAAGCCGGAGCGACTCAAGTGGTCAATGGCGTACAACAACTAACACCAGAGGTGATTTTCCGGTTAATTGCTGAGTAGTTTCGTCCCACAGCGGCTAGTTTCTGTCCGATTCATCGCTAATCAGGCTACACTAGATGATAATACCAAATTTTAATATCAAACTCTGTTAAAGCCTGCATCTACAATATAAGTCCAGCATCTTGATTTGAATCGGCCGAGTTGGTTAAACTTCTATTAAACTGTGATGGTTACTCAGACAATTTATCCATCGAGTCCAGAATTTCAGCAAGCTATTATTCATTGTGCTGATATTGCTATCATTGCGACCGATCGCAATGGTATGGTTTGCACATTTAATCGCGCGGCGGAAAACCTCCTAGGATATACAGCCTCCGAGGCGATCGACCATATTCACTGGACGGAATTTCATCACCAAGACCACAGAAATACTCGCCACACTGACCAAAAAGAACAGCTACATCAAACCCTCATAGAGCGCGTAATTTTAGGGGAAACTGACGAACAGCAACACACCTATATTCGCCGTGATGGTACTACTGTGGTTGTGTCTCTGTTGATCAGCGGCGTGAGAGACGCAAATGGGGAATTGATCGGATTTTTGGCAATGGTTCGACCACTAGCACCAGAAGCGATCGACACCCAAAAACAGCGACAGCAGTTTCTGCATAATCAACAACAGGCACAAATGGAACTGGCTCGGTCTTGGGAATTTTATCACGGAGATATTGACCAAGCCTTTGAGACCCTGACTCGTATTGCTGCCCGCACTTTGCAAGTAAGTAGAGCGAGTATATGGTTTTATACACCATACCATAATGCCATTGAGTGTGTCAAGTTATATGAGCAGGAAAAAGACTGCTATTCTCAGGGGAGCAAGCTGGAAGCTACCGACTATCCGAGCTATTTTTCCGCCCTAGAAACTACAGAGAGAATTGTGGCAGTAGATGCCCAAAATCACCCCAGCACTAGGGAATTTACCGCCGCCTATCTTCAGCCTCTGGATATTAGGTCTATGTTAGATATTCCCATTCATTTGGGAGGGGAAACTATCGGGGTTCTGTGTTTAGAAAATCAGGGAGAGGTGATTAATTGGGATCTGCAACAACAGAACTTTGCCACCTACCTAGCAGACTGGGTAACTCTAGCTTTGGAGGCTCATGAAAGGGCGATCGCTCAAAGGTCTCTACACCAAAGCCAAAAGCGACTACAAAATATCCTTGATCACGCTCCCGCCATAATTTACATGAAAGACGATGGCGGACGCTATCTCCTAGTGAACCGAGAGTATGAAAAGCGATTTAATTTGCACCGTGATCAGGTGCTGGGTAAAACTGATTATGATTTGTTTCCCCCAGAAATCGCCCTAGCTTTTCAATCGGCTGATACAGCTTTATTAGAGACTCAAGAACCTATCCAATGGGAAGAAGAAATCCGGTTTAATGACAGCTTAAAAACCTACCTATCTAATCGTTTTCTGTTAGAAGATGATACCGGAAAAACAGCAGCTATTTGCTGTCTGGCTACAGATATCACCAACCAAAAACTTTCCGAGGTGGCTTTGCTGGAAAGCGAAGCGACTAACCGAGCCTTATTAAATGCCATTCCTGATTTAATTCTTCAATGTCAGAGGGATGGCACAATCGTTGATGTGAAACCACCCCATAACAGTTCTGACTGGATGTTACCAGAATTATTATTAGGTAGAAATATCCTAGATATTTTGCCTGATGAAGTTGGTAATAATCTCCAAGATGCTCATAATCGCGCTTTATTTTTCTCGGAAATTCAAGCCATTGAATATCAATTACCTGTCAAGAATGGAGAGGAATGGAGGCAATATGAAACCCGCATTATCCGTGGCAACTCCCAAACAGTCATTTGCATAATTAGGGATATTACCGAACACAAACGAGCCACGGCTGAGTTAGCACTTCGCGTACAATTAACGGCTCTCAAATCTGAGGTAGGGTTTGCGATAACTCGTGGGGGTAGTTTATCGGAAGTTATGACTAATTGTGCTAAGACTTTGGGGAATTATTTTGATGATACGATTACTTGTATTTGGGCGATAAATCATGCCAATACTTTACTAGAATTACAAGGTATTGATGGTTTGGATAATCCCCCAGCAAATTTGGCTTTTATTACAGTTGGTTCTCAGCCAATAGGGGTAATAGTGAGTAAACAACAATCGATTTTGAGCTTCGATTTATGCCATGATGCTTGGGGTGAGGATTTTGCCACTATTACCCAGCAAGGTTTAACTAATTTTGTCGGGTATCCGTTAATTGTTGACGGTGCTTGTGTGGGGGTAATGGGTTTATTTAGTCGGGAATTATTGACTAAGCAAGTTTTGGAAACTTTGGCGGTAATTGCTAATCAAATGGCGGTGGTTATTGAATTTAAAAAAGCGGTGGAAGCGTTACAAAGTCGTGAGGAACAATTAAAATTGGCTCTGGAAGGTAGTTCTTTGGGTTTATGGGATTGGAATATCTCGACCGGAGAAGTATATTTTGACCCACAATGGCAACGAATGTTAGGATATGAACCACAGGAAATTGATAATACTTTCCAATCTTGGAAACAATTAATTCACCCCCATGATCAAAAACGAGTTGTGGAGGCTTTAAATGATTCTATGAAGGGTCGCCGCCATGTTTATGAGGTGGAAATGCGAATGCTAAATAGTTCCCAAAAATGGCAATGGATGCTGTCTCGTGGTAAGATATTTAAATGGGATGAACAAGGACGACCCCTGCGAATGACGGGGACTTATAAAGATGTTAGCGATCGCAAACAAGCCGAAATTGAACTATTGCGGGTTAAGGCGGCGGTAGATAGCAGCAGTGATGCTATTGTGATTACAGACCTGGAAGGAAAAGCACTATATTTGAATCGCGCCTTGATTGAAAGTTACGGCTATACTGTGGAAGAATTAAATGCGATCGGTGGACCGATTAAACTTTATATTTCTACCCGGGTTGGTAATAATATTTTGTCTTCTCTGCAAAATTTGCGATCGTGGAGTGGGGAAGTTGGGATTAAAACTCGCTATGGGGTGATTATTCCTAATTTAGTCCGTGCTGATTGTATTTTTGACACAGCAGAAAATCCCATTGGATTAATTATTGTACATACCGATATTACCGAGCGACGACGAGCCGAGGAAACTCTCCAACAAAAGTTACTACAGGAAAGATTTGTCGGTATTATGTTGGAGCGGATACGCTCATCTTTGAATTTACAAGAGGTCCTGCAAACTGCGGTGGAGGAAGTCCGCTATTTCTTGCAGGTCGATCGCACAGTGATTTATCAGTTTAATGCCGATTGGACTGGCTTTATTGCGGTGGAGTCGGTGGGTTCAGAATGGATGGCTTTGCAGGGTTTAGATATTCGTGATGAGTGTTTTGAGTCTTCCCATGCGCGGTTGTATGAAGATGGCAGAACTAGAGCGATCGCTGATATTTATAATGCTAATTTAACTCGTTGTCATGTGGGACTTTTGGAAGGTTTACAGGTGAAAGCTAATCTGGTAATTCCCATTTTGCAACCGAAAAATGTGGCAAAAGACAATAGTAAACTTTGGGGATTATTAATTGCTCATCAATGTCGGGATACTCGCAAGTGGCAAGCCTTTGAGATTTCTAGCCTTAAACAAATTGGCGTGCAATTGGCGATCGCTCTCCAACAATGCAGCCTCTTTGAACAGGTACAAATGGAACTGGCTGAACGGAAACAGGCGGAAGAGGCTCTCCAAAGATCCGAGGCGAGAGAACGACGCAAGGCTAAACAGCTTGCTACTACTTTGCAAGAGCTGAAGAGTACCCAGGCGCAAATTATCCAAAGTGAAAAAATGGCATCTTTAGGACAGTTAGTGGCTGGGGTGGCTCATGAAATTAACAATCCGATTAGTTTTATTTACGGTAATGTTAATCCGGCTCGACAATATTTAGCCGATTTATTAGATTTGTGTGAATTATATCAGCAGGTTTATCCCGAAACTCATCCCGATATTCAAGATAAGATTGAGGAAATCGATCTGGAGTTTATTAAGGAAGATTTTGGTAATATTTTAGAGTCCATGCAACGGGGAGCCGAGCGGGTCACTAAAATTGTTTTATCTTTGCGAAATTTTGCTAGACTTGATGAGGCTAAAATCAAAAAAGCCGATATTAATGAAGGCTTGGAAAGTACGATCATGATGCTACAAGGTCGCTTTAATATGGTTGCCAAAAAATGCCAAATTGAACTTATTAACCATTGGGGGGATTTGCCGAGAATTGAATGCTTTGCTAGTGAAATCAATCAGGTATTTCTGAATTTATTAAATAATGCGATCGATGCTTTGGAAGACCGGATAAAAGTGGATAGAGACTTTATTCCTACCCTCACCGTCAGCACTTTACCTGTTCATCATCCTAAGTCTGGTAATGTGGGGGTAAAAATCGAAATTGCTGATAATGGTCTGGGAATACCCCAGGAAATACAGTCGAAAATTTTTGATCCATTTTTTACGACTAAATCTGTGGGACGCGGCACAGGTTTGGGTTTATCTATTGCTCATAAAACTATTGTTGAGCAACATGGTGGTTATCTCGAATGTGACTCCCAAGAAAATGTCGGCACTACCATGATAATTAGACTGTTTAATAATTATCTTGATCAGCGAATGTCTAAGGTGGAATAATGATGACAATTGATATAGTGCTTTTAATCAATGCTATTGATGATTTGGAACCTCCCTTTGCCAATTTTTTAGAAACTGCTGAAGTGATGATTACAGTAGCTTCAAGTTCATCGGAAAATTGGCGCGTTGAATGGTTACAGGTTGAAGACGGTATCCCCCCAAATACCATGGCGGCTATTGATACTATTGGGGATATTTGTAGTGACTTTCAATGGCGACCACAAGCCATGAGAGTGATTTATTACTGGGAGGGTAGACCCACAGAATGTCAGCCAAACTCCACCAGTTTGACAACGGCGATTAATCAAGCGATCGCATCATGTAAACTCCATGATGTGACTATTTATATTAACCGCCAAAGTTCCCTAAGTCAAGACTTAATAGACACAGCATATAATCGTCTAGCCGAGGCAACTGGGGGACAGACCTGGGGGGAGGAAAATGCGATCGCTAGTTGGGCAATATTTCTGGAATATTTAACCTTTCACAAACCCGTAAAATCCCCAGCAATTCTCAGATCCAAAACCTTAAAAATAGGCACATTTAACCTATATAACTTAGTTTTACCCAATCGAACTTATTACGAAACTCGACAATATACCCCAGAACTTTACCACCAAAAAAAGACCTGGATTTCTCATCAGTTAGCAACCATGCAAGCCGACATCATCGGATTTCAAGAAATCTTTGACCCCGAAGCACTACAAGAAATTCTCGCCGCCACCGAATCCTATCATAACGCTCATTTAATTACCACGAATCCCACTCGTGATAAACCCGTAGTAGGTCTCTGTTCCAAATTACCAATTATCTCCTGGCAAATTTATGATAAATTCCCCCCAGAGTCTCAAATAGATATAGAAGGAACTATGATTCCCATTAACCATTTTTCGCGACCTGTGTTAGCAGTTAATATTCAACTACAAGACAGCCTACAGTGTACGGTTTTTGTTGTGCATCTAAAATCCCAGCGTCCCCAAATTCCCGAAGGAGTAGATAGCCAAGATCCCGTAGAAAAAGCCAAAGGAAAAGTCAGGTCTTTACTGCGTCGATCCGCCGAAGCTACTGCTTTACGATGTATTATGCTCAAGACTTGGAGCCATAGCCAAAATCCGATTATTATTTTAGGAGATTTTAATGATAGTGATTTAGCCATTACCACCAAAATTATGGCGGGGGATATTTCTTGGAAAAAAACCCGATTTAAACCAAACCACAACCATGATGAGTTACAGCTTTATAGTGTCAAAGATATTCAGGCTAGGCAAAGTTACCGAGACTGCTACTACACTTATATGTATAATGGTTATTATGAAACTCTCGATCATATTTTGGTTAGTCAAGAATTAGTTTTAGAAAACTCCCGCCAAGTTGGGAAGGTTAGTTATGTTGCCTTATTCAACGATCACCTTGTAGACCAAAGCCTAAGTGATGAATCAATAGAACCCTGGAAGTCAGATCATGGACAGGTGGTGGCGACAATTCAATTAAATGGCTATTCTTGATAACACTGTGGTATCTTGGTGTCTGTTTGGCGTATCGCTACCCAAATAAGCAACATATACCCAAAAAACAACTGGGTTGAGTACAATGTTAATATTTCCTATTTATCAATCCCTTGACCATGGGGGTTCAATAGCTTACCCCACAACCTAGACTAAAATACATTATGAGTTATAAACAGTCAAATAACCACCAAGAATCAGATATTTTGATTGTTGATGATACGCCAGGAAATTTGCATCTACTGTCGCGCATTCTTAGAAAAAAAGGGTATCAAGTTCGTGAGGCGATCGACGGCAAAACGGCACTAGAGGAGGTCAATAATAAGTTACCCGATTTAATCCTGCTGGATATTATGATGCCTGATATAGATGGTTATACAGTTTGTAATCAGCTTAAATCCGATCCTAATACAGCAGAAGTACCCATAATTTTTCTGAGTGCTTTGGACGATATTTTTGACAAGGTGAAAGCCTTTGAAAGTGGTGGAGTAGACTATATCAGTAAACCCTTTCAGTTTCAGGAAGTCTTAATCAGGGTAAAAAATCAACTAACTCTCCGGCGAACTCAACAGCAATTACAAATTTTAAATACCCAACTAGAAGCAAGAGTTGAACAGCGAACTAAAGAATTAGAAATTGCTAACAGTAAACTCCGGGATATGGCTTTTCGTGATGAGTTAACTAATTTACCAAATCGAGCCTTATTTTTGGAACGTCTGGCTGATGGTATTGACATCAAACAGCAATATCCTAACTATCAGTTTGTGGTGTTGTTGCTAGACTGCGATCGCTTTAAAATGATTAACGAATCCCTCGGACATTCCGTAGGTGATCAACTATTAGTCGCTATTTCCAAACGTCTAAAATCCCTGCTAAAACCGGAAGACACCCTGGCTCGTTTAGGAGGCGACGAATTTGCGATTATGGTTAATAAAATCGAGGATATGGCGGAAGCCAAAACCATTGCTCAAAAAGTTATTGATAGTTTTTCCCATCCTTTTGTCTTGCCAAATCAAGAAGTATTTATCAATGTAAGTATTGGCATATCTTTGTCACATTTAGATTATCAAAAACCGGAACATATACTACGAGATGCAGATACAGCCATGTATCGAGCCAAAGACTTAGGCAAAGGTCAATATCATATATTTGACCCGAGTATGCACCACCATGTTTCGGAAAAGCTGCAACTTGAAAACGATTTAAGGCGAGCCATTACTAATAATGAATTTCTAGTTTATTATCAACCCATAATCCATCTAAAAACCGGAAAAATCGCAGGTTTTGAAGCCTTAATTAGGTGGCAACATCCCACCAAAAAATTAATTCCCCCCGTCTTATTTATTCCCATAGCCGAAGAAACAGGTTTAATTAACGCCATTGGTTATTTAGTGTTAAAAAGTGCTTGTGAGCAATTCAGAAGCTGGCAAGAAAATAAACTTATTAATGATTCGATGTTTATCAGTGTGAATGTATCCGCGAGACAGTTTGCTAATATGGAGCTAAGTCAGCAAATACAACAAATTTTAGAAGCCACCAAACTAGATCCCCATTGCTTAAAATTAGAAATAACAGAAAGCGCAATTATGGATAACCCGAAAACAGCAGTAGCTATTCTGGAAGGTTTTAAAAGCCAAAATGTCCGACTAAGTATTGATGATTTTGGCACGGGATACTCTTCTTTAAGTTATCTGCATAATTTCCAAGTTGACACTCTTAAAATCGACAAATCTTTTGTGCAAAGAATGGATAATAATGGTTCAAGTTGCGGCTTAGTTCCCGTGATTGTTAACATTGCAAAAACCATGAAAATGGGGGTAATTGCTGAGGGTGTAGAAACCCCCGAACAACTGTCATTATTGAGAAGTTTAGAATGTGAGTTTGCACAAGGTTATTTATTTTCTCCACCGCTACCCGAAAGTTCATTGCTCGATTTAATCTCCGGAAATCTAACATGGTAAATAATTTCGCTAGTTTTAACTCCTAAATAATCAATACTTAAAACTATTAAAAGCCATGAATTATGAATAATCATAATTTTGCATCAGCCGATATCTTAATAGTTGATGATGTCCCAGAAAATATTAGGTTATTATCAACTATGTTAATGGAGTTTGGATTTCGGGTGCGGAAATCTATTAACGGTAAGATGGCACTCATGGCAGTTAATGCCTTAAAACCGGACTTAATTTTACTTGATATCAATATGCAGGGTCTCAATGGTTATCAAGTTTGTCAAGCCTTAAAAAACAATCCAGAAACTTCGGAAATTCCGATTATTTTGGTGAGTGCTATTAATCAAATTGAAGATCAAGTTAGGGCTTTTCAAGTGGGAGGAGTGGATTATATCACGAAACCTTTTCAAGTAGAAGAGGTGATGGCGAGGATTAACAATCAACTAAAAATCCCAAATCTGCCAAAAGATAGATTTACAGCTTCAAAATCAGCAACTAAAAGCGACCCAAAAGCAGTTAGCAGCCACCCAAGTTGAACTAATCCAAAAGCAGACAATGGTAGCCTTAAATCAATTATTAGCAGGGATTTTTCATGAACTTAATAATCCGATTAATTTCATTGCTGGCAACCTTGAACCTGCCTATCAATATTGTTAAGATATCATTGAGTTAATGAATTTATATCGACAAGAATATCCCCATCCTTCCCCCAGGATTTTAGACCTAGCAGAAAAACTGGAACTAGATTTTGTTTTAGAGGATCTTCGGAACTTAATTAGATCCATGAAAACAGGGATAAAACGGATTTATCAAATCATGTTAGCTTGGCGAATTTTCTGCCGCACCACCAATGAAGCAGATATGAAATCGATTGATTGGCATTAATCTATCAACAGCATTTTGCATTTAATAAAGCATAGATTGCAGGGAAACGATGATACTGTTGATATTCAAGTTATTAATAAACAGGCGAAAAATTTGCCGAAAATTAACGGTTATCACGGCTTAATTAATCAAGTATTTATGCACCTAATTAATAATGCTATTGATAGCTTAATATCTGCTCAAAATCAAGGGGATGATTCCGACTGGGTTCCGACTATTTGGATAACCACAGAACAAGTTAATCCTAACCGGGTAGCGATTCGGATTCGTGATAATGGTGTGGGAATTGCGCCGGAGTGACAATCCCGTTTATTTGACCCATTTTTCACTACTAAAACTGTGGGCAAAGGGATGGGATTAGGACTAGCTACCAGCTATCAAATTGTGGTAGAAAAACATCACGGACAGTTGATTTTATCTTCTCTTCCTGGAGAGGGGGCAGAATTTCGAGTAGAATTACCGATCGCCCCAATTTCCCAAGATAGCGTAACTTAACCATTATCGATGAGTTTAGCGATCGCCTCATTTAAAATAGGCGGCCATTGTCGTCTAATTTTACCAGTTTGGCGATCGATAACCACCAGAGTAGTAGTGGCGCTAACATAGCGTTGACTACCGTCTAGGGACTCAATCTCAAATTCCCAGGGAATGCGAACTTTTGTCAAGCCAGCAATACGATTTTTAACCTTAATGCGATCGCCCATGTGTACAAATTGATGATAGCGGATTTCCAACTCAACCACAGGCAACTCAAACCCCAAAGCCACCAACTGATCATAACCAACCCCCACAGACCGCAACGCCCCAATACGGGCCTCTTCCATCCAACCCACATAAGTCCCATGCCAAACCGCCCCCGCATAGTCAGTTTGATGTGGGAACACTTCCACCAGATACTCAAACCAATTTGAGGTCTTAGTGGGCTGATCTTGTGAACTAGGATATTCTAATCGAGACACTTTACAATTCGTTCCAAAACGCTACATTTCTACAAATTATCAGTTAATCAGCCGCTTTGTCCTAAGTTATATAATAGTGCGTTTGATAATGAGCGTTGTTTTGAATTTTGGGCAAAACCTATGATCAATAAAATTTTAGTTGCTGTTGCTGGTCGTGGACTGTGCGAAGAGATGCTAAATATGCTGATGGATTTACCATCTCTGCAACAGGCATCTATCACCCTTCTCCATGTAGTCCCCAGCCAAGTCACGGCTGAGGGAATGTCCGCCAAACTAGAAGAGGGAGGCAAAATCCTCGCCCAAGCCGTCCAATCCGTGAAAGTTGATCCTCAGCGAGTTAATCCTAGACTCAAACAAGGTGATCCCAAAGATATCGTTTGTCAGGTAGCAGACGAAGAAAACGCCGATCTAATTATTATCGGTTCACGGGGGTTAGGACGACTGCAAGCCATTTTAGAAAACTCAGTCAGTCAATACGTTTTCCAACTCACATCTCGGCCTATGCTGTTGGTCAAAGACGATACCTATATCAAGAAGCTACGGCGGGTCATGGTAGCTTACAATTCATCCCCAGAAGCCCAGGAATGCCTAAAAACGGCGATCGACTTTGTGAAAGACATCCAAGGCGGACAACTAATTATCGCCCATGTTAATAAAGATCTCAGTGGCCAATCAGCAGAAGACTACACCGCCAATGCGGAAAACGACCCAGTTTTAGCCCCGGCGGTAGCCCAAGCCAAACAAATGGGACTTAGTTATCGTTGTGTTACCGGAACCGGAAAACCCGGCCCGGAAATTTGCCGGATCGCAGAAGATATCAACGCGGATCTGCTGTTGCTGGGTTCTCCCGATCGCCGTCCCACGGTAGCCAAGAGTTTCATTGATATTGATCGCCTACTGGGGAATTCCCTATCCGACTATGTGCGAGTTTACGCCAACTGTCCAGTGTTATTAACCCGTCACGGCGGGTAAAAGTTTAGGGCGGGTGAGAGACTGATTAACCCGCCCCAGACTTAATTTTAGGGATAAAAACTCAACTGAGGTAGTCCGAGAGTTTCCGACCATCCCTTCATAATATTAAGGCATTGAACCGCCTGTCCAGCTTGACCTTTAATCAGGTTATCAATAGTAGAAATCACGATCGCCCTATCGGTGCGTTGGTCTACCTCAATACCGATATAACAAAGATTTGTGCCACAGGCCCATTTACTTTGGGGGAAAGTTCCCCCAGGTAAAACCTTAACCCAGGGAGAATTTCGGTAAAATGCCTTATAAATGGTCAGCAAATCTTCCCGCACCAAACCCGGGTCGCGCAAGTTAGCGTAAACTGTGGCCAAAATACCCCGCACCATAGGCATTAAATGGGGAGTAAACTGCACCTTCACATTATGTCCAGCCAAATCACTACAAACTTGCTCAATTTCCGGGGTGTGGCGATGGTGTCCACCAATGCCATAGGCTGAAACCGAGGCATCTGCTTCGGCCAATAACATATTAGTTTTGGCTTGTCGTCCCCCACCAGAAGCACCCGATTTAGCATCAATAATGGCACTATCAGGGACAATTAACCCCTGTTTTAATAGGGGGGATAAAGCCAACAAACTAGCGGTCACATAGCAGCCAGGACAGCCCACTAATCGCGCTGAGGCGATCGCATCTCGGTATAGTTCCGGCAAACCATAAACCGCCGTCCTAGCCACATCCAGATCAGCGCTTCTTTCTTTGTTATACCACTTGGTATAGGTATTTAAATTAGTAAACCGATAATCAGCAGACAGATCCAGAACATAACAGCCTTTTTCTAGCAGTTGCGGAGCCATTTCGCAGGCCAAACCATTCGGCAAAGATAGAAACACCACCTCACACCGACTAGCAATTTTATCCAAATCAATTGGTTCAATCATCAACTCCACCTGATGACCCAGGTGGGGATATAAACTACAAAAAGGTTTTCCGGCGCTACTTTCTCCTCCTAAATAAACAATTTCAACCAGGGGGTGATCCTGTAATAAGCGCACCAGTTGCACCCCACCATAACCTGATGCACCCACAATTCCGATAGGTGTACGTTGATTACTCAGTTAAACTAAGCAAGCCAGTCACCCAGCCTACTCGTCTCCAAAACCGTGCATGAGACTTTCACCTCACACGGCTCCTCAGAATCAAGCTATGCTGTTATACTCTGTGTTTAAGAAGGCTCACCCATTTTCCCTTATGGAAACAGCCAAACCTACAGCCACCTGTTTCTGTACCTTGCCAGTATTTTCGCCGCCAATAGTTAATAGGTTTATCCGGGTGACGACGTTTCGCCCAACTCCGCAATTTTTGGTTAATTAACCTATCTAAATTTCGGTGAATTTTGCGGTTATTAGCCCATTGATATTGACCAGACCAATCCTCAATTTTCCGATTCAGTAGGTTAATTAAATCCCCTTGACGACTGGCTTTATGGCTACTAACTATCGCCGCCAATTCTCGATAGTGTTGATGGGCAGATTCTCGACTAGGGCTGATAGTCGTATGATAGTTTAATCCCCGGCGATGATGATTTTTAAACTGGCGAATATGAAACCCCAACAGGTCAACACCCGGAGAGTTGTCGTCAACACAATTAGCCGTGTTCGTGACAGCATAGAAATCAGAAACTGGGGGAATTTCCAATTTATCTAGCCACTCACTGACGGCTTTTTGATAGGTGTTGATATTCCTCATATCACCATCTAAAATCACCATAATTTCGCCGAATCGAATCAGAGTAGTTTCCGGGTTGCCCTGTTCCCTGATTAAGCGACTCAATTGGTGGTTGAACTCGACGAGTGCGATCGCATCCAAGAAACACCCCAAAGCCCCATCAATCCGAGCCTTATTCAAAGCCATAAAGCGCGGTAAATCCGGCAACCTTTGAGCCAAGATTCTCGGTTGACCCAGCCTGGCTAAATCAACAACCCAGACAAACTTAGGGCCATTTTCCAGACTTTGAGCGATCGCTTGCAACAGTTCCCCAACCGATGAAACCCCGAAACTACTATCATCATCCAACTCCCAACGAGCCCGCCATTCCGGTTCCAAAGCCCATTGCATCAAACACTCTTGAACAGCTATAGAACCCCCATCACAAATATCACTAGCAAGATACCTCACAGAAGCCGAACGACAGAGCATTTTTTGGAGTTTACGGACCACCTTAATCTCACCCCGTTTCGAGGCGCGGTAAATCCGTTGTTGCAGCTTCCATAGACCACGTTGCCAACAGTTTCGGCGGCCTTTCATCTCCCCCTTCACCGTCAACAACGACTCATCTACGCATACCATCCTCGTCCCTATCAGACTGGCTTTAGTCTTCTTCACAGCAACTCACTCATTCAGCACAACAACTCAATTCCGTGTGTCCGTCTGCATATCCCCGATTTATAGTCGGGGCCTTCGCTTCTGACACCATCCCTCCCCTAAGCCGCCTGGAATACCCAGTTATCCGCCTTGGTTGACTACTCAGTAATAGGCTAAAAACCCACCGAGAGCAACTTAGGGGTTATCCCGTTCCGAAAATCGCTTTGGTTCCTGGCCTTAGAGTCTTCCTTTCTACCGGGGGCCCTTTGAGTGCCTAGTTATTCCCTACAGAAATAACCTGTTAACGTTGGCAACAACAACGTTTTCTCGCCCCATACATATAAGGCAGGGTATACCCGCCTAATTTGGAGTCTAACGGTAGTTCTCCCAGAAGTTCGCTTCCCTACTCATAGCCAGCTACAGGGCGCTTAAATCCCCATTTAACAGGGTTTACGCCCAATTCCCGCTTCACGGATTGATGACCAGTCGCTACCGTGGGGAACTGTTTTCACTCCCGCACTTGGAGGGTTGGACTTGGAGATTTTTTGATTCTGATACTTCCCATATTGGGACTTTTCAGATTTCCGCACCAACAAGCGATATTCAGTTGTCAAGGGTTTATATCCCCTTGCAGCCTTTCCCCCAGGGGATTTTCCCCAGTTTCAGGCTAACGGGTCGCACTATTGCATGACTCCTAACATGATTAGCTTTTGAGATAAGTCTTGTGACTTACCCAGACCTTTTAGAACCTTTGATAGAGACTTTCACATCATACCCATCCTAGTTCTGTTGCTGCATTGTAGTATCAAATTTCCCCATAGTGCAGAAGTCTATATTCGCCATCCCATTTCTGACAAGGTTTTTTTGAGCAGTTTGGCCTGGTGGGGGTTGGTTTGTTCATATAGGCTTATGGCTGTTTGAAAGGCTTTCAGACTATCGGGAATGTTGCCAATACCTAACAAAGCCGCCCCTAAATTTTGGTAGGCTTCCCCATGGTGAGGGTTAAGAGAAATCGCTTTTTGATAAGATGCGATCGCTTTTTGGGAATTTCCCATCGCCCGTAGAGTCATACCCAGATTATAGTAACCTAAGCTAAATAATGGATCAATTTCTATCGTCGTTTCATAGGCACTTTGGGCCCCTTTTAGGTGGCCCCTCTCTTTCAGCAGATTTCCCAGATTATTATAAGCCCCTATTTTTAATTGAGGGAATACATTAACTGCGATCGCCTTTTTATATTGTGCTTCCGCCGCCTCTAGTTGTCCCCTTTTGCTATAGGCAATTCCTAGGTGATAATGCAATTCATACATAGTCCCCCCCTCAATTCCAGATGCCTGCTTTAGCCCTTTTTCTAACAGGTCAATACCTGCTGAGAGTTTACCTAATTGCACATACAGAGCCCCTAATTTACTCGCTAAGTAGGGATCATCGGGATGCTGTTTTAAATAGCTTTCCATAGCTTGACAAGCCCTTTGTTGTTTATTCCTGGCGGCGATCGCATCCGTGCTATATCCATAATGAGCGATCGCTATTTCCGGAATAGAACCTATCCGCCAGTCAGGTTCCCGCCGCAAAATCTCCATCACACTATCATCAACCAAAGCATGATAAGGGCGAGAAAAATACAGATCCGGATGATTTCTAAACAGTCGCGACACCAAAGAATAAGGAGACTGCACCGCCCCTATTTCCTGTCGCACCAAGTTAATCAGCAAATAATCTTCCTGGTTAATCAAGCTCCGAATTTTCGGAATAATCCCCTCCCTTAATCGCTCATCTGCATCTAATACCAAAACCCAGTCACCTGTCACATATTTTAAACCCGCATTTCTCGCCGCCGCAAAGTCATCACACCAGCTAAACTCATACACTCTCGCCCCCATATTTTTAGCTACTTCCGGCGTTCCATCTCTAGAACCTGTATCCACCACTATCATTTCATCTACTAACTTTCCCACCGTCTGTAAACATTCCCCTAACTGATGGGCTTCATTTTTGGCAATTATACAAAAGCTAAGTTTCATCTCTATCAACTTTATCCAAAACTTTGAGTATTATTATACCCAATCTATTCCTATCTCCAAGTCCCTCTCCCCCCCTGGGAGAGGGATTGAGGGTGAGGGCAATGTATTAAGCGACTGGTGAACCAGCTGTAATTTACCCAAGTCTGGGATAATTACTACAACTTAATTAACCATTAATTGCCTACTTATTAACCCTAGATTCATCCATTTTATACTACCCAAATTCCCAGGATTTATAGCATTAGTAAAGGTGGTTAGGACGCAGCTTAGAGAAAGGAATCCATGGCATCATGGAGAGAATCAAACTGCTCAATGCAGTGGCGAATGCGGGCTTTCAACCACGACCAACATTTCTCTATCTTGTTGAGGTCTGGCGAATAAGGTGGTAGATAGAG
>NZ_JBIMLI010000029.1:38493-43799 GCF_051859755.1 Limnospira sp. | reverse complement strand
TTTGTTTTGGTTGGGGGGGTTGGTGGGGTCGCTGAAGCGGCTGCCATCGATGCAAATGGCTTGGCAGTTGAGGGGGTGGGTTTGGATGGCTTGGTTGAGGATTTGGGGGACAAGGGCGAGGTTACACTGTTGAATAAAGGGGGTCGGGGTGGCGGCGAGATTGTGCCATGCTTGATAAAATTCGGGATAGGGGAGGTTTTCGGCACAGTCCCAGATGACTTCGTAGCATTTAGCGAATCGTTTAAAGTTGTCTCTGTAGGTTTCATCGCTGAGGCAGTCTTTTAAGGCGGAGACGACTCCTGCATATTGTTCAGGTGTGGTGAGGATTTTCCCTAAACTATCTGCCGCCTGAATACGGGTAAATTTATCCTCAGTAGTGCGGATAATTTCAAGCAATCCAGCGATCGCCTTGGGATTTCCTGGGTCGATTTTCCCTAAACTATCTGCCGCCCACCTACGGCTATTTTCATTCTCAGTAGTGCGGATAATTTCAAGCAATACAGCGATCGCCAAGGGTCTAATGGTTTGTGGTATCACCTCTCTCGCCGCTTCTTTGATGGGGTCTAAAAAGGTTCGCCATTCCTGTTTTTCAGTATTGAAATAACCAAACCCCCACTTCACCACCTGCCGCACCATCTCGGTAGCCAGAGAACAAGCCTTAAATTGATTAATCCCAGCAGCAGCCAGCAAATAGGCTTGATCTCCATAAAAATCTCTGACCCCACCCTTAAATTCAACCAACGCCCGAATAAACTCCTCCTTCTTCTGGGCCTTAATATCCTTACGCCCCAACCAACACAAAATCACCTGCTTCCACTGCTGCTCAAAAATCCGATACCGCATCCCCGCCACCGGAAAATTAACATGATTCCGAGGCATAAAATAATCCCAATCCTCCACCGTCAAGGCTGCAAAATACTCCTGAAACGTCGCATGATAAAAGGCAAAAATACTACTATCGCCGCGTCCATCTCTGCCCACCCGATTTAACCAACCCAACCGCAACACCAAATCAGCCCACGAAGTCTTACAGCTTGTTCGATATTTAATTAGTACAGTAACCGCATTTAGTAAACCAGTTCTTAAACGTATTTCTATCAGCATTAGAGCCAGTTTAATTAACTGTTCTAGTGCTTCCATTGCTCGTGTTGGAAACATTCTGACCACTGACTTAACCGTTGACCACAACATTTAAATAGGATTGAAATCTGGTGAGTAGGGTGGTAAATATTCTACTCTGGCTCCCGTAGCAGTGATCATTTCTTCAATGCCCTCCATTTTATGGATATTAAGGTTATCCATAACTACGACATCCCCTGGATTCAGTCTCGGAACCAAGTCCTGTTCAATAAAATCCTGAAAATCTTTACCTTTCATCGAGCCTTCTATGACTTTTTTAGCTACCACTCTTTCGATACTTATGGCTCCAATTCAGGTAATTTTTCTGCCTTAATAAAAGGGTCTTAAACATCATGCTTTTTTGCCTTTTTTACTCCTAGCCATAGAGGGACTCATCCCTACACAGAAAGCTGTCTCATCAATGAATATCATTTTTGAGGTACATCTCTCACCCGCTCTCGGTAATCAAATCGCTGTTGTTGACCTTCTTCCGTTGCTACCTTTTCTGACCGGTAAGTTTTTTTTAAGAGTTAGTTCTTCTTTTTTGAGGAATTCACACATTCCTCCGACGCTGACATAAACATCCAGCTCATTTAGGAGATGTTCTCGATACTGTCGAACTGTCCCATCTGGGTAATCTTGTACCATCTGAATAATAAAGTCTCGATAAGATTCTAGCTGGCTAGGACGATTTAGCCCGGGCTTTTGAGGAGTTATATCTTGAGTTTCTCGAGATTTTTTGATATAACTATGAACAGTAGCAGGACTCATCATAAATTGCTCTGCAAGTTGCCTAATTGAGCCTTGGCCTAATTGATAGGCGGTGACCACTTTTTTCCTAAAAGCAACAGAATAACGGCTCATGGGTGAATCCAGTTGGAATTGAGTTTAGCCCTAGTTGATCACCAAGTTGTTATAGGTATTCATTGTTACACATATTTAATGAACAAGCTGTCATAGCGCTTTCCAGTCCCTTGGGGAGAAAGTACACCCCACTCATCCAGTTTTCCAAGTCTACGGTAGCGCCAAAATCTGCTAAAATGGCAGGGGATACGGTGGGGGTCAGAATCCACAACCGGGGTGATTCTCCGGGAGCGAGCCGTCTTTTTTCCCGAGTGGCTTGGCGTTCCCATTGCGCCTTCATGTCTAGGAGCTTCACCAGACAACTGCGAATTTCTCTGGGTTTAACGGGATTGCTAAAAGGCTCAAAAACCGCTGGGGTGGTGGCTAATTTTCCCAATAAGCCTAGGTTACTAGCTGAGGCGATATTTTCCGGGCGGGGTGTGAAAAAGATGTCAATTTCTCGCCTTTCTGAAGCCATGGTTTTGCTGGTTTCAGTTGCACCTAATTGCTTTAAGAGTTCCTGGATATATTGTTTGGTGAATTGGTCGTAGATCAATCTGGTCATTTATAGCTGTTTTCGAGGTCTCTAATTATTAATTATACTCTAGTCTGGCTCCGACAGCAGCCCTCAATTGCTGCCTTCACCCCCCCCCGACTGAGAAACCGGGTTTCTTTGAGAAACCGGGTTTCTTGACCCCCCCCCGACTCAGAAACCGGGTGATTTTCGTTATGATGTCTTGCCATGGGGGTAGTTTTTTGAAATAATAGCCAGGTATCAGTTAAACTAATCAACAAATCCAATCAATGGGAGGGTACGATCGCCAATGATTTTATCTCGTGGTAAGTTTTTAATAATCAGCTTGCTGCTAACTACTTTCTTGGGAGGCTGTTTGAGGGGAAAAGTACAGCAATGCGAAAAACTAATTGATGTGGTACACCGGGGTAATTCCTTAATTACAGCCCAAAGCGATCGCTACGATATAGCGACTACCAAACAGTTAGCCCTAGCACTTGATGGCATCGCTAACCAAGTAGAAAAACTAGATATTCACAACGAGGAATTACAAACTTTTCAAAATGGTTATAGCCAGAGTTTCCGGGAGATAGCCATAGGTCTCACCCAAACGGCTCAGGTGCTGGAAACCGGACAAACTATCCCCGTTAGCTTTCAAGGACGACAACAACTTAAACAAGCCAAACAACAAATGCACCAAGCCACAATCAGGACTCAGCAAGCAGGCGATCGCCATGATAATATAACCCAGGAAATGCTAGTTTCTTGTCCGCCGAAATCGACTAATTAATGGTGAATTTCTAGCAGTAAAACATAGTTACCTAGGCGCAATTTTTCCGACCAAAGTTCATACTCCAGTCGCAAAAATTCTGGCAGGGGATAACCAACTAAAGTTAGGTCGCGGGTAAAATTTCGCAGGCGAATTTGATTCGGTAAAGACTCCGACTGACCCTGAAGATAATAACGACTGAGCCCGTACATCCCTTTTTGCCATAGGTGACGATAGCTAAAGTTGCTTTTTCCCTGCATAGTCATGACAGCACGACCGGGGGACACTTCCAACCATAGCAGTCTGGGTTGATGAGATAATGGTACAATTGGGGATAGATCGCCATCACTCTCCAATTGCCAATCTAACAGATCTGGTTCCTGTAGGATCAAGTGAAACTGCTGTTTGTCTTTTTGGTAAAGGGTAGCCGCCGTCTCAATTTGCGATCGCAGCGGTAAATCCGTAGAAATCCAAGATAGACGAACAGGCTTACGGTGATGAGTGAGCATAAAATATCTTGTTAATTGATAGGATTTTCAGTCCTGATAGCAACTCAGGACCCCCAAAGCGATAGGATCTTAATATTAATCCTTACCTACATCTATCCTAATGCCATCTGTAGTTGTCACCCTAGAAAATACAGAAAAACAACAGAAACTCAAAATTGACCCTCCCTCTTGCGGTTTATCCCTCCAGGGTCGCCTTCGCATTCCCGGCGATAAATCTATCTCCCACCGTGCTTTAATGTTAGGAGCCCTAGCAGAAGGAGTTACCACCATTGAGGGTTTACTCTTGGGTGCAGACCCTCGCAGCACCGCTGAATGTTTCTCTGGGTTGGGGGCAGAAATTTCCGAGTTGAACTCACAACAGATTAAGGTGAAAGGCTGTGGTATCGGTAATTTACAGGAACCCGATCGCATCCTTGATGCTGGCAATTCTGGCACTACCATGAGGCTAATGCTGGGGATTTTGGCTTCTCACCCCGATCGCCTCTTTACTATCACAGGGGATAGTTCCCTGGTCAAAAGACCAATGGATCGGGTGATTGCACCTCTCACCCAAATGGGGGCGACTATTTGGGGACGGCGATCGGGTTCTTTCGCTCCTCTGGCGGTTCATGGTCAACAACTGCAACCGATTCATTATCATTCCCCCATCGCTTCGGCTCAGGTCAAGTCCTGTATTTTGTTGGCTGGATTGATGGTAGAAGGGGCTACAACCGTGACGGAACCCGCCTTGTCACGGGACCACACGGAACGAATGCTAAAGGCGTTTGGGGCGCAATTAACGGTCAATCCAGACACTAACAGCGTGACGGTGTTCGGACCGGCTAAATTGCAGGGGCAAACTGTGATTGTCCCCGGTGATATCAGTTCCGCTGCTTTCTGGTTGGTGGCGGCTTCTATTGTTCCGGGTTCCGATATAACCATCGAAAATGTGGGGGTTAATCCCACCCGGACGGGGATTTTGGAGGCTATGGCTATGATGGGGGCTGATATTCAATCCCAAGGAGAACGACTTGTGGCGGGGGAACCTGTGGCAGATTTACGAGTCCGTTTCTCGCCATTAAAAGCCTGTGAAATTAAGGGGGATTTGATTCCTCGGTTAATTGATGAAATTCCGATTTTGGCAGTGGCGGCGGCTTTTGCCGAGGGTACTACTACCATCCGAGATGCGGCGGAATTGCGGGTTAAAGAAAGCGATCGCATTCAGGTTATGGCTACGGAATTGACTAAAATGGGGGCGAAAATTTCCGAGTTACCTGATGGTTTAGAAATTACTGGTGGCTTCCCTTTGCGCGGCGCTGAAGTTGACAGTGACACGGATCATCGTATCGCTATGAGTTTGGCGATCGCTGCTTTAAATGCGGCGGGTTCTACCACTATTCATCGCGCCGAAGCGGCGGCTATTTCCTACCCGGATTTTGTGGGAAGTTTACAGCAATTGATAATTAATAATTAATAATTAATAATTGTGGAGGGAGGCGGGTTCGACTGTCAATTATTGGCTGAGAAACCCGGTTTCTTGGAGAAACCGGGTTTCTTGACTGGTGGGAGGTTT
>NZ_JBIMLI010000029.1:0-38395 GCF_051859755.1 Limnospira sp. | reverse complement strand
TGACTGGTGGGAGGTTTCTTGACTGCTGGGGTAGAAACCCGACAATAATTATTAATTATTAATTATTAATTATTAATTGTGGGGGGCGGGTTCGACTGTCAATTATTGGCTGAGAAACCCGGTTTCTTGGAGAAACCGGGTTTCTTGACTGGTGGGAGGTTTCTTGACTGGTGGGAGGTTTCTTGACTGGTGGGAGGTTTCTTGACTGGTGGGAGGTTTCTTGACTGCTGGGGTAGAAACCCGACAATAATTATTAATTATTAATTATTAATTATTAATTATTAATTGTGGGTTAATTTTCTAGGGTGTGACCATAGAGGTCATAAATATCAGCATCGGTGATTTTCACGGAAACTAAGGACCCTAAACGCGCGTTTCCTTCTACATATACTAAACCATCGACTTCTGGCGCAAACCTGGGCGATCGCCCTATAAACTCGCCTGTAGAGGGGTTTTCTTGTTCAACTAAAACATCCACTACCTCACCAATACACTGGCGGTTACGCTTGAGAGAAATTGGCTGTTGTACCTGCATTAGTGCATCCCGTCGCGCGTCCATTACCGCCTGGGATACGGTGTTGGGAAGAGTATAAGCGGGGGTTCCTTCTTCGGGGGAGAAGGTGAAGACACCAACATGATCAAATTCGTGGCGTTTCACAAATTTGAGGAGGTGTTCAAAATGGCTGTTAGTTTCTCCCGGAAAACCGACAATAAAAGTAGTCCTAATTACAGCATTAGGCATAGCAGTTTTAATATTCTCAATAATCTGGTCATTAACCTGACCCTGCCATGGACGGTTCATGGCGCGGAGAATTTCCGGGTGGGAATGTTGGAGGGGTAGGTCTAGGTAGGGGAGAAAATTGGGGGTTTCGGCGATCGCATCAATCACTTTAGGGGTTAGTCCGGTGGGGTAAGCATAGTGCATTCTCACCCAGGGTACATCAACTTTACCCAAAGCGCGGATCAGGTCTGCGAGTTTCGGTTCACCATAAATGTCGGTTCCGTAGTTAGTGGTAATTTGGGAGATTAACACTAATTCCTGGACCCCCTGATCTGCCAATTGTTTGGCTTCCGTAACGATTGATTCTATGGTACGCGATCGCTGATTTCCTCGCAAGTGGGGGATAATACAAAAGGCGCAGCGATAGTTACACCCTTCGGCTATCCGTAGATAAGCCACCCCTTCTGTGGTGGTGCGATAACGGGGGACTGTATGATCAGCAATATAGGTGGGGTCGGCAGAAATTTCCGAGACGCGATCGCCTTTTTCTACCCGATTAATTACATTAACAATTTTATGATAATCTCCGGTTCCTACTACTGCTACAGCTTCGGGAAGTTCGTCAAGTAATTGTTCCTGGAAGTGTTGCACCATACACCCAGTAATCACTACTTTTTTATGGGCTTCGGCGAGTTCAACTATGGTATTGACGGACTCCTCTCTGGCTGATTCAATAAAACTACAGGTATTCACTACCACATAATCAGCCGCCTCTTCGTTGGAGTCTACTTGATATCCGGCTTCGGCTAATAAACCGATCATGTGTTCGGTGTCGATGCGATTTTTTTCGCAACCTAAATGGGAAAATGCGATCGTTGGCTTGGTTGCCATAGTTGGTAAAAGTTTGGATGCACAAACTCGGAACAGTACAAGTATACTATTATAGCTGTTAACCTGAAAATTGGCAATGGTATCAGTCAACCAATAACTACTTTTCTGTAGTTCCGGTTTCCGAAATTTTGGGTAAGTGTGAGGGCGCTTTTTATTCTAAGGGTTCAAAATCTGCCTGAGAGGTTCACGGCTGGGGCTATTTTTGGGGTTGTTCATACCCTCAAAATAGGTGACTTGAGTTGGATAAGCAAACTCAATATCCCTGGCTTCAAAGGCGGATTTTAGTTCATAGTTAATCCGCTGTTGAATATCCATATACATGGCATAATCACTGCTGAGAACGTGGTAAACAATCTCAAAGTCTAGGCTAAAGTCTCCGAAACTTGAGAAGTGCGCCCGGTCAAATAGGGTGTTTTCTATGGATTCGATAATCTCTCGAATGAGGGCAGGAATTTGTTGTAGTTTCTCCTGGGGGGTTTCATAGATGACACCAATTTTAAACAGTATCCGCCGCCTTTCCATGCGTTTATAGTTATGAATACGAGAGGCGGTGAGGTTGGTATTAGGAACTACTACTTGTTCGCCAGTTATGCTTTTAATGCGGGTGGTTTTAATTCCCACATAATCGACGCTTCCAGCCATGTCCCCAACTACGATAAAATCGCCGATTTCAAAAGGGCGATCGAACAGGATGGAGAAATAACTAAATAGGTCTTGTAGGACTCCCTGGGAGGCTAAAGCAATGGCTACACCCCCAATTCCTAAACCCGCTACCACGGCGGAAATATTGAAGCCGAGGTTATCTAGCACAAAGATAATTCCTAATCCCCAGGCGGCGGTGCGAATGGCTGGCAATAGGGCATTTAGGGCGCGGTCTACGGTTTCGATTTCTCGACGATTTAACCAGTATAACCGCATAGCATATTCAGCGAGGGATACCACCAGCCTCACACCTAAAAAGGTGGAGAAAATTAAGGCGATCGCATTAATTAAATTACCGAGAATTGGGTGCAATGATAAGTTAGTGATTGCCACATAAAATATAGCCACATAAGCCAGGGGGATTAGGGCTCTATCCCCAATTTTCACCAAGGCATCATCTAACCGACTATTCGTTTTAACCGCCCAGAGTTTTAACCGCCTCAAAATCATTTGTTCGATGACTCTGATGGCTAAAATACCCAACACAATAATCACAAAAGCGATTAAATAATCAGATAGGGTATTGGTCAATAATTCTTCTTGTAAAATCTCTAAAATATCCATCGTCAATTTTTCAACTGTTAACTGTCAATAGATCCCAAAATACTGGGGACTTGTTCTGGTGTAACGTGATCATACCAGACTTGCTCCGGTAAAACCAAAACCATCGGCCCATTACCACAGGACCCCAGACAGCCGCTAGGAGTAATGACCCCGACGGAAAAATTGGCAGCCTGAAAAGCCTGTAAAACCTTGGCTGCGCCTTGTTTACGACAGGTCCGATTATGACATATTATGATTTGGATAGAGTTAGATACAGACATTAGATCGAAAAAAAGTCCTGATAGTTTAAAATTGGGTAGCAGAAAGGGTTGAATCTGCACGAGTGTTAAAGTGTTGAGGCAAAAATCACAGCAACCACAGCAAATTTACTATCAACCGGGGTTTCTTGGTTTAATGGCTTGTGCCATGTATTTTAACCTGTGTACGTTATCATCACCCGCACTCGCCCAGATTAGACCAGATGGAACCCTACCTCAAAATAGTATAGTCACTCTTAGAGTTTATTGGATTACCAGAGCATGCCACAAAGGGAACAAAGTATCTGGGGCGGCGCTCAAGGCTGCCAGGAATGCCACATCCAGAAAGCTGGCTGAGACTTTGTTTAAGGCTCTGTGGGATATGCAATAATCCTACTTACAAAGATTGTTGGCTAAAGGCCCGGCTGATTGATTGTTCAGGCGGGGCTTTTTCTTGTTCAAAGTTTTAAGATAGGATAGAAAAAATTCCCCATGTAAAGTTTTAATAAGTTGATCTCATGAGTGTAATTATTCCCCTAGACCAAATTTCCCGTAAGTTAGACAGCGATAATACCCGCGATCGGATGTTAGCTTTAGCTTCCTTGCGCGAGGTATCCCCAGAGCAAGCTGTTCCCCTAATTAAGAAGGTTCTCTTTGATAAAAGCCTACAAATTCGGTCAATGGCTGTTTTCGCCCTAGGGATTAAACAAACTGACGAATGTTATCCGATTCTGGTAAAATTATTAGAAACTGACCCCGACTATGGCATTCGCGCCGATGCTGCCGGGGCTTTGGGGTATTTGGGGGACTCTAGGGCTGTTGAACCCCTCATGCGGGCTTTTTATGAGGATACCGACTGGCTAGTGCGTTTTAGTGCTGCTGTCTCTCTCGGCAATTTGAAAGATATCCGCGCCCGTGACGTTTTGATGTCTGCCCTTGATAGTGATATGGTGATTTTGCAACAGGCGGCGATCGCTGCTTTGGGTGAAATTCGCGACCTCGAGGCCATAGACCATATCCTCAAGTTTGCTCAGTCTGATGATTGGTTAATTCGCCAGCGTCTCGCCGAGGCTCTGGGAAATTTACCTAGCCCTAAGAGCTTATCCGCCCTTAAATACTTGGCTAAAGACAGCCATCATCAAGTCGCTGAAGCCGCTATGATTTCCCTAGACCGCCTCGCCGAGTCATTATAACCCCTCGCAACTGGGTTTCTTTCACCCTGAAACCCAGTTTCTTTATTGTCGCTATGTTGAATAAAAAATCAAGCGAGAAGCCATATCACCCCCACGAGAATATGATAAGCGATCGCACTTGATTTGTCAACCGGTGCGGCCGGTGCCGTCGCGTTTTTTCGACGTTGAATAAAAAATCAAGCAAGAAGCCATGTTAGCCTCACGAGAATATGATAAGCGATCGCACTTGATTTGTCAACCGGTGCGGCCGGTGTCGCCGCGTTTTTTCGACGTTGAATAAAAAATCAAATAGAGGATATCCGCCAAAATCTGATCCTGTCAACCCCTCAGCTAAAGGCATGGTGGCTGATTAAATCTGAACCGTGGTATTCTGTTATGATTAACCCCTACTAAGCCAGAGCAAACCGTCCCCGGCTGAGGGAAACCTAATCATGAAAGAGTTTCTGAAATATACCCTAGCCAGTGTAGTTGGCAATTTACTGGGACTGTTCCTAGTGATCACATTTGGCATGGGGGGAATCGCGTTTTTAGTAGTAGTTAGTGCTTCGAGGGGTACACAAACCACCCTCAGAGATAAATCAGTATTGGTGCTAGACCTGTCTGTGGGTATAGCGGACACGGCACCGCAGCCAACACCATCGATCGCCATAGGACAGACCCTGAGAGACGATCGGTCTAGGTTCTTGCCATTGCGGGTAGTGCTAGAAACGATTGAGCGGGCGAGTAAGGATGATAAAATCGTGGGGCTGTACCTGGAAGGCGGTAGTGGTACAACTCCCACAGGGTTTGGGAATTTAAAGGAAGTCCGTCGGGCTTTGGAAGGGTTTAAAGAGAGCGGTAAAACTATTATTGCTTATGATACTGACTGGACCGAGCGTGAATATTACCTAGGTTCAGTAGCGGATGAAATCATTATCCACCCCATGGGGACCGTCGAGATGAGCGGGTTTAGTTCTCAAACCGTGTTTTTAGCGGGAGCGTTGGAACGGTTTGGGATTGGGGTACAGGTGACGCGAGTTGGTCAATATAAGTCTGCTGTTGAACCTTTTTTGCGCCAAGAGATGAGCCCAGAAAATAGACAGCAAATGCAGCAGTTATTGGGAGATTTGTGGGGTGAGTTTACGGGGGCGATCGCATCTAGTCGCAGTCTGACTACAGCACAGTTGCAGCAAATTGTGAATCAGGATGGATTTTTAATGGCTGCAGATGCGAAGGATCGCGAAATGGTTGATCAGATCGCCCATAGAGATGAGGTGGCGGCTCAACTGCGTGAATTGACCGGAGAAAAGGAAGAGGGAAGACAACCTTTTCGACGGGTGGGGATACAGGAATATTCCAGAACTCCTGAAGTTAAGGGAAGTTGGGCTGGTAATCCCAACAGTCGCAATATCATTGCTGTAGTCTATGCTGATGGTGAAATTGTCGATGGTCGTGGCGGGATTGGTCAAGTAGGCGGCGATCGCTTTAGCGAAGAGTTACGCAGGTTACGGGATAATGATCGGGTCAAAGGAATTGTCCTGCGGGTGAATAGTCCCGGTGGTAGCGCTACCGCTTCTGAGGTAATCGCACGGGAAGTACAATTGACCAGAGAGGAAAAACCGATTATAGTTTCTATGGGCAATGCCGCCGCTTCCGGTGGTTATTGGATTGCTATGGGTAGCGATCGCATTTTGGCTGAACCCACGACAGTCACTGGTTCAATTGGTGTATTTGGACTGCTGTTCAATGCTCAGGATATTGCTAACCAGAATGGAATTACCTGGGATGGTGTGAAAACCGGACCCTTTGCTGATCTTAATTCTATCTCCCGTCCCAAAACAGACCAGGAACTAGAGAAAGTTCAGCAGATGGTTGATCTGATTTATCAGCGGTTTGTCTCTTCCGTCGCGCAATTGAGAGATTTACCACAAGAGGAGGTTTTGGAAATGTCTCAGGGTCGGGTTTGGTCGGGGGTACAAGCTGAAGCCTTGGGGTTGGTTGATCAGTTGGGGGGTTTACAAGATGCGATCGCTGCTGTAGCCGAAAAAGCCGAACTTGGTGATGATTGGAAACTCGCCGAATATCCCAGAATTCCTAGTTTTGAGGAACGTTTGCTAGAAAGCCTGCGAACCGAAGCCACTCCAGCAGACCCTTTGACTAGGGAACTGCTCAAAGTCTATCATGAGTTCTCCGTGCTTAGGCATCTCAATGATCCTAGGGGAATATATACCAGGTTACCGTTTAACTTGCAGATTGATTAGATCCAAAGCACTGAGCCACAATATGCTCACCAAATCTTAAATTTTTCTAAAAAAGTAATAATACCTATTCCCAAATGATCAGTTAGGGTGCTAGACTGTAGTCAATGGAGAATTAAGTATCGGTTGTAGTATTTTTGTTTCAAGTATCAACGAGTTTTTCACGTTTTATGCTGGCAAGTTTCTCTCCGAGAACCTCACTCCCTACGAAACTCTGGTTTTGGAGATAATTTATGTCGATTTACGTTGGTAACCTGTCCTATGAGGTTACAGAAGAAGATCTAACTGCTGTATTCGCAGAGTATGGAGCAGTTAAGCGGGTTAAACTACCTACAGACCGTGAAACCGGACGGATGCGTGGTTTTGGCTTCGTGGAAATGGACACAGAAGCTGAGGAACAGTCAGCCATTGATGCTCTTGATGGTGCTGAGTGGTGCGGTCGTGATCTGAGAGTCAATAAAGCCAAGCCTCGCGAAAATAGCGGCTCTTTTGGTGGCGGTCGTCGTGGTGGTGGCGGTTACTCTCGTCGGTCCTAGGATTCCCACTTTTCTATCAGTCTTACAGCTTATTTAGCAATTTCGCGTTTCAGCTTAATAATTGTTAATGGTTGTGGCTGAATTACTAAACTAAGTTAATTAAAACCCCTCATTGTTGTAGGGGTCTTTTTTTGTGTCCCTAGACCCGTCAATAGCCATGAGAATATGAAAAAATATACATCTCAGACCCGATTGTGGCTTTTCCTCAGCATGAGTTTAGCCACCCTATACGGTATTTTATCACTAAAACAAGCCTTTGCGGAACCCAATTTAGTCCATAATGACGCAAGACAGCACATTTTTTGGATGTTGCGGTTTATTGACCCCGACCTGTTTCCCAATGATTTAATAGCCGATTATTTTCAATCTGTAGCTCCCCGGGGATATACTCTAGTGTATAAACTGGGTATCATCTTAGGAATAAACCCCTTTGACTTCGCGAAAATTCTTCCGCCAATTTTAGGATTATTTGTTACTTATTATTTTTTCAGGTTATGTCTGGAAATTTTGCCAATTCCAGTCACCGGATTTATAGGCTGTTTAATCATCAATCAAGCCTTATGGTTAAAGGACGATTTAGCATCAGGAACACCCAGAGCATTTATTAACCCGCTTTTTATCGCATTTTTATACTATCTAGTGAAACATTCTCGGCTGGGGGTTTGTGTCACAGTAGCAGCTATTGGCTTATTTTATCCTCAATATGTTTTCATTGCTGCTATCATGCTGATATTGAGAGTTATTCATTGGGAAAATGGCAGATTTCAGCCAAGCAAAAATCACCTAAATTATCAAATTTTAGCAGGGGGTTTATTGGTGGCTTTGATAGTATTACTTCCATATATTATCACCTCCTCAGAATTTGGTCCGACCATTACTCGCGCGCAAGCTATGAATTCTCCCGAATTTTTCGAGGGGGGAAGAAGTAGGTTTTTTCACGATAATTTTATGGATATTTGGTTCACGGGAAGACGTAGCGGAATGTTTCACAGTTCCTTATTTACCCCCGCGACTCAATGTGTGGCTTTACTACTGCCATTTTTACTAATATTTCGGAGACAGTTTCCCCTCTGGAAATATATTACACCACAGGTTTGGGTATTATTGCAATTGTTAATATCATCGGTTTTGATGTTTTTTGCATCCCATGCACTTTTGTTTAAGCTACACCTTCTAGGTCGATATACAGAGTTAAGTTTTCGGATTATTATTGCGGTTTTAACGGCTATATCTCTGAGTTTAATATTGGATACACTTCTGAGAGTTTTTAGGAATAACCATAGCTATAGGGTTTATCGATGGTTGGCGGTAACTCTCATTACGGTAATAGTGGCAATACTCCTATTATATCCAGCTTTCGTGCCTTATTTTCCATTGGTTAGATATGAGAAAGGTAGAATGACAGAAGTTTATGATTTCTGCCAACAGCAAGGGAAAGATATTGTGATAGCTTCTCTGTCAGCAGAGGCGGATCAACTGCCAACTTTTGCTCAAAGAACTGTTTTGATGGCGCGAGAATATGCTATCCCTTATCACTTGGGTTATTATCATCAAATTTTGGCGAGAACTTTGGACATGATTAATGCTCACTATACGGATGATTTGCCGAAACTTCAGAATTTTATTAGTCAATATAATGTGGATTTTTGGCTGATTGATCCGGCGGCTTTCACGCCTGAATATATTAAAAATAATCATTGGATGTTGATTTTTCCTGAAGGTCAAAAAGCATTGGATTTGCTGGAGCAAAATTCAGCGATCGCTTTATATGAACAGGTTAATATATGTACGGTTTTTGAGCAGCCTAATTGGTGGATTGTTGATGCAAAATGTATTTTAAATAACCCAGAGTGAGGAGTTAATATTTTTGGCGTTTTGGCGAGGCTTGAGATAAAGAAAGGCAGGATGATAGCCTGCCTTTTGGGGTGAGTGATATTTACTCAGAACCCAAATCTTGAGTAATTTGCTCGCAGTTAAAGTTCTCTAAACTTTCGGGTGGTATCTCCCATTGAGTGGACGCATTTTGACGCATGATAGATACGAGATTATCAGCTTGTTCTGTAGTCAAAAAACCCTCTTGTCTGGCTGTTTCTGCGGTGATACATATACCTAAGAAAACCCCTGCTGCGGCACCACCAACACCGCCGATCGCTGTACCTCCGACAAAGCCAATACCACCACTAAATAAGGCAGTAGCAACGGCAATTAAGACGACATGAATAGTTTTCATGATCGGTCCTCACTAACAATCATCAAAATTTAGCAATATTCCCACCAAATATCAATCAATATTATATGGACATCGAGACGATGATGGATCAAAGTTGAGTAAATGAGCAGGAGAGGATCTATAATTCTTGGGTAAGATAGCGCTAGACCTGTTGTAGACTGCAATAGGGAAACCGGGAGTGGGAATGAGTGTTGAACAGTTGTTGAAGTTGGCACAGGATAATTTAAGCAAGGGAAACCAAGATCGGGCTTTTGCTATTTGTCGGGAAATTATCAGCCAACAGCCTAATTGTGCCATTGCTTACCAACTGCTAGGCAATATTCATGAAGATTATGGCCAATTAATGGCGGCTATGTCGGCTTATACAAAAGCCTTTGAACTTGCACCTAACCAAGCCATTAGCTATGCTTACCTAGCCCAAATATATCGTAATATGGGCTGGTTTGATGAAGCTATTTCATTTTACCAACAGGCGATCGACCTATCTCCTAATTGGGCAGATTTACACTATCATTTAGGGTCGGCTTTACATTGGCAGGGTAATATTGAAGGGGCTATTGGCTGTTACGAAAAGGCGATCGCCTTAAACCCTAAGCTAGGTCAGGCTTATTTGGATATGGGGCTGCGGTTAAATGAACGGGGTGACATTGACACAGCAATTAAAGTTCTACAACAAGGCGGAATTAACTGCCCTAATTTTAAGGAAATTTTCAACACCCTGGGATATTTGCAATTACAGCAAAATCAGATAGATGAGGCGATCGCCATCTTTCAAGAAGCCCTAAATATTGACCCGACAGAGCCATTGGTATATAATAACTTGGGGTGGGCTTGGACTTACCAAGGAAAGCTGAGTGAAGCGATCGCCGCCTACCAGAAGGCAATTAGCCTGAAACCCGATTTAGCTATTGCTTACAGTAACTTGGGTAAGTTGTGGCAGCAAAAAAATAACCACAGACAAGCGATAAGTTATTTCCAGAAAGCGATCGCCATAGAACCGGATAATATCATGTTCTATAGCGATTGTGGTAGTTCTTGCTTAATCATAGGTTGGCTATCTCAAGCCATGGCTTGTTTTCAGAAAGCGATCGCCATTGACCCGAAATTTGTGCAGGGTTATATCCAACGCTTTAATCAGGACGTTATCCTAGAAGTAGGTTCAGATGAACTACTACAGGCACAAATAGCCTGCGCCCAGTTTTTGGAAGCTCTGCAAAAATCCGATTTGGAATTGGGGAACTCTGAGAACTCCCAGGAGTCTGATCATAATGTAACTGAGGTGCCGGATGCGGTTTATAACTACCTAGAAGCCACCTACCTTCATTTGGGTAATACCCTAAATCAATATGGGGAGTGGGATGCAGCAATTAGGTATTATCAACGAGCATTAAGGATTAAACCTCAGAAAATACAAACTTACCTGGATTTAGCATCCTGTCTAGCTAAACAGGGAAGGTTGCAGGCGGCAATAACAGTTTGCCATACTGCCGGGGTGATTGAATACTCCCCAGAAGTCTATTGGCTTTTGGGGAGTTTACTTGAGGCGCAGGGACGGTGGGAATTGGCGATCGCTTATTATTCAAAGGTTTTAGAAAACCAGGAAACAGCAGAGAATTTGACTACTGTTTCGCAGGAGTGGCGGGATACCGGAACTATATCAACCGGAGAAATTCCCCGACCACAACAGCCACCCCAAGGAGTTTATCAGAAAACCCAGGCATGGCTACAGGCGAATAATATAGACACCAGCCACTATATCCCGATTCCAACGGTAGCACAACAGCCTCCCTCAGCAGAGTTAGATAATGTAGGGGGCAGAGAGTGCGGCGGTTTAGATTGTAGCCCTTGTCGAGAGCGAATTTTTGCGGGATTTGAGGTGAGCAATTTAGGTTATGGTATTCAGAGGCGAGTGGCAGATGCGAAGATTGTAGAGGTCCCCTTTGAAACGTTTGTGGCAAGTATTCCCCAGGGACGATGTTGGATTGTTCCCCAAGAAAATCACTGGAAAGTCTGTCGGGCGATCGCTACCATAACACCGGATAATCAACTGTTAGCCGACCTATCACGGGAATATCCCGCCCCCCTTCCGGGTTGTATTAACTATAATCCCGAAAAACATTGGATTTTTCGCCAAACTAAACTTTGTCCCCCCCAATATATTGATGGGACGGTGGCGGTATTATCAGGACTTTCGGGACATATCTATTTTCACTGGATGGTTGATATACTGCCACGGTGGGAATTAATGCGACGGGTGGGGGTAGACTTTAATCAGATAGATGGGTTTGTGGTCAATAGTGCTAGGCTAGGGTTTCAGCGGGAAACTTTGCGGCGCTTGGGTATTGCGGAATCGAAAATTATCGAAAGCGATCGCTACCCCCATATTCAGGCGCGACAGTTGCTAGTCCCCTCGTTTGCTTCTCCGACGGGATGGTTGCAACCTTGGGGGCTGGACTTCCTGCGAAGAACTTTTCTCCCCCTGGCGAAGGGTGATGCTCATGATTACCCTAATCGTATCTATGTGAGTCGCGCCCAGGCTAGACATCGACGGGTTTTGAATGAAGAACAGGTGATGGCGCAGCTGAGTCGGTTGGGGTTTGTGCGGGTGCTACCAGAGAAACTATCATTTTCTCAGCAGGTGGCTTTATTCTCACGGGCGGAAATAGTTATAGGTCCCCATGGGAGTGGTTTAACCAATTTGGTTTTCTGTCAGCCAGGAGTGAGAGTGGTTGAGTTGATGTCCCCCCATTATGACCGCCATTACTATTGGGTGATATCTCAGGCTTTGGGATTGGAACATTATTCCCTGACGGGAGATGGGTTTTCCTGTTACCCTTTGCGATCGCTAATGTACCAAAATCCCTTAACTGAGGATATCTGGGTAAATCTGACCGGGTTGGAGAAGATTTTAGAGAAGTTGGAAATTAGATAAAAAAAATTTTTTGTGATCCAATTACCATCAACGAGTATAATTGAACCTTGGGAATTAAAAAATGAGTCCGTCCGAACTGAGCCAAACCATGCAAGCTAAAGAGATCCTTCAAAAAAGTGTCCAGTTCCTGCAACAACAAGCAGAAGCATATCTTCAACAAGGACAGGTTGATGATGCTCGTAAGGCTTGTGAACAATTATTGAAGATTCAACCTACCTCGGCGGTGGGGTTGAAAATCCTGGGAGATGTTTCCTTGCGAGGGGGAGATCTCGAAGGTGCCAAGCAAAATTATACCAAGGCTCTGGAACTACAACCCAACTGGGCTGAGGTTTATGCCAATTTGGGTAGCCTCTATGCGCGATCGCAACAGTGGGAACAGGCGCAGGCGGCTTATCAAAAGGCGATCTCGATTAAACCAGAATTCGCTGGGGCTTATCGGAATTTGGCTAAGGTCTGGACTCAGCTTAATCGCCCCTTAGATGCTATCCGAACTCAATATAAAGCCTACACCCTGGAACCTCACACTGTCAGCGCTCAAGAACATCTGGCTTTGGGTGATGGTCTGATGCAGCAGGGTATGGCCGCGGAAGCACAAGCCTGTTATCAAAATGCTATTAATCTTAATCCTAATTTGGCAGCCGCTTATCAAAACCTGGGGGAAGCCCTTAAACAACAGGGTAAATTGCAGGAGGCTGCTACCTATTTCCGTAAGGCTATTGAGTTGAATAACCCAAGTCCAGCAGTTTCTAACCCGGTGGATACTTTGGCGGCGGCTGTGTCAACTCCTCAAGATACTTTATCGGCCGCAACTGCTGCGAGGCAAGTTCCTCAGCCAGATGTTTTGGTGGTGGGTCAATCTCCACAAGTTCCTATTGAGAAGGGAATGGGGGTTCCTATTAGTCGCCCGGTTAACCCGGAAACGGTTTTACAAGAGGCTAAGGCATTCTGCGCTATGAAAAAATGGGAACAGGCGGTTTCGGCTTGTCAGAAAGCATTGCGACTTGACCCGAATTTGGCGGAAGCATATAAAATTCAGGGGAATGCTTTGCAAGTGTTGGGGGAAATGGAGGCGGCGGTGCGCTCCTACAATAAGGCTCTGGAAGTTAAGCCCCAATTCCCGGAGGTTCATGCGAATTTGGGTAGCTTGTACGCCCAGGAAGATCGCCTTGAAAAAGCGGTTACCTGTTATCAACAGGCGATCGCTCAAAATCCTAATTTTGCCGGGGTCTATCGCAATTTGGCTAAGGTTCTCGAACGTCTGGGACGAGAGGGTGATGCCTCTATATGTCTGGAAAAAGCCTATACTTTGGAACCGAATAAGGCTACCCCGGAAGATCATGTCCGTCTGGGAAATACTCGCCTCGGTCAGGGTAAGCTGGATCAGGCTTATGAGAGTTATCAGCGGGCTTTGGAGTTGAATAAACAACTGGCTCCGGCTTATTATGGTATCGGTAAGGTGAAGGCTTCTGGACAGGCTTGGTCAGAGGCGGAGGCGGCTTACCGTCAGGCTATTGAATTAGACCAGAAATCAGGAGTTTTTTACCAGGGTTTGGCTGAGTGTTTGGCCGGGAAACAAGACTTTGATGGGGCGATCGCTCTCTATGGTCAGCTATTACAGCTTAATCCTAATTGGGCGGCGGGATACTACCAAATTGGGGAACTTCGCAACCAACAATGGAATTTGTCAGAGGCGGAGGCGGCTTATCGTAAAGCGCTGGAATTAGACAAAAATCTGGCGGCTGCCTATTATGGGTTGGGTCGGGTATTGCTGCGACAAGAACGTTGGGCTGATGTGGTCCCGGTTCTGCGTCAAGCAATGGCTTTGGATGCTTCTGGGGCTGATTTTGAGCTGTGTAAGGGTTTCGCTGATGCTCTGGTACAGACGGGACAGCTAGATGAGGCGATCGCTTTCTATCAAAAAGCTACCGATTTGGCGGCGGATAATGCTGAGGTTTGGCAAAAGTTGGGAGACATATGGCGCGATAAACAAGCGTTTGATCAGGCTATTGAGGCTTATCAAAAGGCTAATCAGTTAGACGCTAATTTGTTCTGGTCTCACAATGGTTTGGCTGATGTACTGTTTAAGTTGGAACGCTGGTCGGAAGCGGTTGAGGCTTATCAAAAGGCGATCGCGATTAAGTCGGATTATTCCTGGTCCTACAACAGTTTGGCGGAGGCTCTGGTTAAGTTGGAACGCTGGTCAGAGGCGGCTACGGCTTACCGAGAGGCGGCGCGCTTGAATCCAGAGTTCCCCTGGTCTAGTTATAATTTGGGAGAGGTTTCGGTTAGACTTCAAAATTGGGAAGAGGCGGTTAAGGGATATCGCGCCGCCATGGCTGTACAGTCGGATTTACCTGGGATTCAACAAAAACTGGCTGATGCACTGCGAGAACGCGCTAAAGGCGATTTAGATGAGGCTCTGGGATGTTATCTTCAGGTGATGGAACAGGAACCAGATAATGTGGATACCTATCATAAGGCGATCGAGATTAAGCCTGATGATTCGGGACTCTATGTTAAGTTGGCTGATACTCTGGCTCGACAAACTCAGTTGGATGGGGCGATCGTTTTTTACCAAATGGCTCAAGACCTCGACCCTGACAATAGGGCGATCGCTTCTCGCCTACAACAGGTGATTGAAAAAAAAAATGAAGGGGTAGACCTATTTATTCCTCAAGAAACTTTCCGGGAAACTCCGATTCTTCCGACTCAGAAAAAATCCCGTCCGTCTGAGCAACCGATTCTTCCAACTCAGAAAAAATCCCGTCCGTCTGAGCAACGGTTTCCCATTGATCAAGAAAGTTATGAACAGTGGCTCCGAGAAAATTTGCCCCGACCCGCTGACTTACGGCAAATGTCTCAGGCGGTTAATTATCTCGGATATAAGCCGCTAATTAGCGTGATTATGCCGGTATATAATACCCCGGAAAAGTTCCTGAAAAAGGCGATCGAATCAGTGATTAACCAAGTTTATCCCTACTGGGAACTGTGTATCGCTGATGATAATTCCAGCGAACCTTGGATTAAACCTCTGCTGGAAGAATATGCCAGAAAAGATAACCGGATTAAAGTCGCTTTTCGGACAGAAAATGGTCACATCTGTGCGGCATCTAATTCGGCTTTGGAATTGGCGATCGGAGAATATATAGCACTCTTAGATCATGATGATGTCATTACCCCAGAAGCACTCTATGAGGTCGCACTCGTACTTAATGAAAATCCTGATGCTGATATGATTTATTCCGATGAGGATAAATTAGACCAGTACGGTCAACGGGTGTTCCCATACTTTAAACCTGATTGGTGTCCTGACTCATTTTTAGCACGGATGTATACCTGCCATTTAGGAGTATATCGCCGGGAACTGGTTAATCAAGTCGGTAACTTCCGAATTGGTTACGAAGGTAGTCAAGACTATGATTTGGTCTTGCGCGTTACTGAGAAAACTAATAAGATTTTCCATATCCCCAAAATTCTCTACAGTTGGCGACAGCATAGCGGCTCCACCGCCTACGACCCCAACAGTAAACTCTACGCCTATATAGCAGCAGAAAAAGCCTTAAATGAGTCCTTTGCTCGTTGCCGGGAAAAGGCGCAAATTGTTTCCGATCATGAGAATTTCCCCGGTCAATACACTGTTCGCTATCACATCGAAGAACACAAACTTGTCAGTATTATTATCCCCACTCGCAACCTGGGAACTACTCTCAATCATTGCTTACAGTCAATTTTTGAAAAAAGCACTTATCCTAACTATGAAGTCGTCGTCATTGACAATGGCAGTGATGAACAAGAAACCTTCGATATTATCAACGCCTGGAAACAAAAAGAACCCCAACGCTTTAGCTGTTACGAGTTCGATGTACCGTTTAATTACCCCCAAATTAATAACTATGGCGTAACTAAAGCTAGGGGAGATTATTTACTGTTTCTAAATAATGACACCGAAGTATTGACCCCCGATTGGATAGAAGCCATGGTAGAACAGGCTCAACGTTCCTCTATTGGTGCTGTCGGTGCTTTGTTACTCTACCCCGATGATACCATTCAACACGCTGGCGTTGTCCTGGGAATTGGCGGCGTAGCAGGTCACAGCCATAAGGGTTATCTGGCTCATCATTTGGGTTATTATAACCAACTGGTAACGGTTAATAATTACTCCGCCGTGACCGGAGCCTGTTTGATGTGTCGGCGAGAGACATTTGAGGAAGTCGGGGGGTTAGATGAAGAGCTGGAAGTTGCATTTAATGATGTGGATTTTTGCTTAAAGTTGGTCAGCCGAGGATATCGGAATATTTATCTACCCCATGTGGTTTTATATCACTATGAGTCTAAGAGTCGCGGTTATGAGGATACCCCGGAAAAAGAAGAACGGTTTAAACGAGAATCTAAAATCATGAAGCAGCGGTGGAGAGATGTACTCAAAAATGACCCCTGTTATAACCCTAACCTGAGTCGCATACGACAAGATTATGGTATTCGTCTGAGTAATGATGAAAATCAAGTGGTGGCGATATCAATGTCTGAGGATAAGGAGGCGCTTTTAGGGTGTGCGATCGATTCACCCAAGCTACACCATCCTTTCAATGAAGAAAATATGCTGATTCAGGGATGGGTGATTGGTAAGCACTCTCCGGCTAAACTAATCAAGTTTATCTGTGGCGATCGTGTCCTTGGCGAATCCAAAATGAACCAGGAACGTGGTGATGTCGCCAAAGTATTTCCAGATGTTCCCCATGCTATTGATAGTGGCTTCGTCAAAACCCTTGATGTCAGTGAAACACCCAGTGAAGTAGAAATTTTGATTCTGGCTACTATGGAAGACGGGAATGAGATTCCTTTGTCAACATTACACCTGCGACATGGTAGCTCAGACGATTAGATTAACACCCATGGAAGAAGGGACCCAACCTTCTTCCGTACACCTTTGTAAATTACCGGAACCGCAACAATTACATCATCTCTTCCAGTCGTCTCTCAAAAATTGACTGAGCTTTAAAGTATAAGTCTAAGTCCTTCTCATTCTTGCTTTCTATCAATATTCAAGGATTCAGAATCCAACTCGTACTGCTCATCAACTTTTTTTTGGGGGTTATAATTTATTTGGACATCCTTAATACCAAGGTTTGTCAGTTTATTAAATAGTTTAATAGAATCACTATAGCGCTCAGTAATTCCTACAAAAAATAGATCGTCAATTTCTATCCCCTCAAGGGCTTTAGATTGTTGATTAGAAAAATGGGGATTGCTGAAAAATTCCTCCATAGATTTATCATACCCATAATGTCTACGAAAATGCTCGTAGTTAGATATAGAGCGCTGAATTGGGTGTCGCAAGAAAGTAGCAAATTTTGTCGTGTCGTTTACAATTGGCTGATACTTAGCCATCTCAAAATGACCATATACAGCTTCAAAGCCCTCCGATTTAAATGATTTCACAAAAGATGTTAAGTCACCTTTATCTATCGTCTCATGTACCAATGGGGAAGTTTTGGGGTCAGCCCCATACTCAAAAATACACTTGAGTTTTTTTTCGATTTGAGACCTAAAAGAAGTCCCAGCCGTTTTAGGGATATGAATAAATAAAAATGTATTATTTGGTAATTTTTCAGAGAATTCGGTCATAATTTCAATCTCTAAGTTTTTCCCAGCTAATTTACTATATTTGATTTACTGTAATGCAGTATCTAACCCATCTATTGATATTTGTCTTAGGGTAGCATACCACAATATAGCTGCCTTAACCAAGATAGTCTATCAACTTCAACAGCCCAGACATTGATAGTTATCGACTGGTCTGTTGGGTCTTGTTTCATCCTTTTTTCCCTTGGTGTTTCACATAATCCTCAATAATCTCCTGAGAGATGGTCTCCGATGTCGAAACTAGGTAGGAACGAGTCCATATTGATGGTAGCACCAGCAAATGTTCAAACTCTTTACGGAGGTGACGGGCTGTATAGGCTTTGATTCGATGGATAATCTGATGCGGGGCTAGGGTCGGCGGACAATCCAAAAATGCGTGGACATAGTTAGGCTGTATATCCAGAGTCAGGATTTCGACCTCCAAATCTGGACACACTTCTTCCATTAACTCCCTAAGTCTAATCGCTACCATCCCCTTGAGTACCTTACGTTTGCGCCTAGAACTCCAAACAAAGTGGTAGTTAATCAAAGATTTGGTTGTTAGATGGTGTCTATAGACTTGACACATAGACAAAAAGTTGTTATAGTAAAGTCAGTTAGAACAATAATCTGGCTGTTCCCACCTAATCATAGGAGTTTTTGGGTATGAAAACAAATGAACTGGTCCAGCGCGTCGCCGAAGAAGCCAAAATTCCCAAGAAAAGAGTTAGAGCGATTTTGGACTTGGCTTTTAGTGCTATCTCTCAGGAAATTGAGAGTGGTCAGCCAGTTGTCGTCAGAGGTTTAGGGAAATTTACCCCCAAAGAGCAACCAGCAAGAACCAAAACCAACCCAGAAACTGGTGAAACCACTGAAGTCCCAGCACGTACAGTCGTTAACTTCCGAGTTATTAAACCCTCTAAGGATACAGAAGAGGCAGATTCAGAATAACAACATTTGATTAACTATTAACAGAGATAACCTGTTATTACAGAACTTTAGGGGCGTATTATATACGCCCTATTGCTTTAATTTGGGGAGCGACTCTATAAATTATAACCATCTCCGTTTGTCGGCCCACCTTATTAACCTCTGATTTTATTTAAGTTATCTCTCCACTTGAGCAGATCTTTTTCTATTTGAGCAAATGAAGGTTGAGACGGAGCCTGAGAAGTCAACTCTAAATCTAATTGTGGTTGGTTTAATTCCCTACTTTCTGATAATCTTCTCTCCCCAAGTTGAACACCAGCGCTTTCTAAGTTATTCCAATTTCCATGGCTTATCGTACATTTTGATACCTCAACTTTTTGGTTATCACTATATTTTTTGTCGTCAACAAGGCTATGGGTATCACCTGTCCAGAACCAGTCTTGAAATTCTGCGGTGTGCATTAAAATTGTATGACAAATTTTCTCTGAGAAGTGTTGTCTATATTCGGTAATATATTTTTCGGAAATTTGACTTTCATGAACATTTGAATACCTCTTATCTAAAAAGGATAAGTAAGCTGGATCAAAATCAAAGCCAATAAAATCAAAAATTTTCTTAGACTCTTCTACCGGACAACAACATAACCTTTCATGCTGTACCAGTAGTATTTGAGAACCAAAGCCCTTTTCTATTGCTTCCCGCCAACCTCTACCATAAGATAAATAGCGATCGCAGTTGGCTTTTAGGTTTTTTTCTTGCCATTGATCGAGTTTATCTTTCCAAGGCGATCGCTTCACCCAAGACCATAGTAAAGCTCTTGGATCTCTCACAATCACAACACAAGGAACACCGGCAACTTTTTCCAAAACATCTGGCAATAACTGCATATATTTTGGAGTTTTATCAAAAATCCAGGTTTCTTTATTGACTATAATGTGAGATTTGTCTACCAATCTTTTATATGTTTCCAACCATGTCTCGGATTCACAGATATAGTTATTCAAATCACTATCGTTCACACCCCATCCAGCTTTTAGCATATTGCAATAAGGTTGAATGGAAGTAAATTCAGCAGGATCTTTCCCTAGTAAAAATCCGCACTCAAAACCACTATCAAGAAGAGGGTGCTGTCTTATAATCTCCGAAATTAGAGTTGTACCACCCCTTTCAAAACCGCACACCAGAGCAGCCAACGGCTTATTACAATCAAGAACTTTCATGCTTAATATATTTTGAGTTTACCTGCGAGTAGAATCGTTGATAATGAGATCATATTTGATCTGGTATTGTAATAATTTCGGAAATTTCATGAGAATTTGTTTGTTCTAATTTATATTCTCGCTGTGGCAATAAAAATCCCCAACGAACATATTCCCAATACACATTAGATATATGCTTATTGTTGGTATCATTAATAATCAAAATACTCCGTTTTGAAGATAAACGTATACTATTACTAATGTCGGTTCTACACACCTCAATACCATGACCTCCATCAACATGAATAATGTCAAACTTAATATGCCTTTTTTGAATTGCAATTTGTGGCAATATATCCCGAGAATCACCTTTGTAAAAATAAAATCGGTTCGGATATTTTTGTTTTAAGAAGTCTGCTGCAAGCTCAGTATACTTGTGACGACATATATCGACGCTGTGAAATTCTAGTTGTGGATTGTTATAAAGGGCAATTAAAGCACTATGACCACCATTCAATCCGATTTCGAGCATTCTTCGCCGGTTTCTAGTGAGAGTTATCATATTTTTACGCTTGGAACGCAAATGTGGTTTTGAACTGGGAGGCTGTTTTTCAAAATCCTTTCGTTCAGATCGATTAGGATAACATATATTACCTTCAAGCGGAATATTTGTCGATGCTATAACTTGATTCAGTTCATAAAGCATTTCCAAAAAATGAGGTTCACAAGTCGTATCCTTATCGGCTTCTAAAACTTGATCTTGATTCTGATAATTCGAGATTGCCATTGGAGATGGGGGATGGTTGATGTTAACTACAGGATCAATTATAGCAATTTTATGATCATTTTTATTATTTTTATGATTGCTAACCCACTCTTTTAATTCTTGAATACGACTGCTTTGTACAATCAGATTTTGACTAATTTCTTTGAGTTGATCATGACTCCCCGTTAAATTTGGAATGGGGACATAATCAAGAAGTTCTTGATATTTATTAGTCCATAGTTTTGTACTACTCCAAAAGTTTTGATTCACCAAAGGTCGTTGATGAGGTGGAATGGTTTTATTCTTAATTGCTTCTACTTGAGTTGGCTTGGGACCATGAAAATGTAAAACTTTTGCATTTGGATTATGTTCCCAGTAAGATCTCCAGTTCATTGAGATATCCAGTTGATCCCATTTATTCTCGAAAAACTGATTGTATGCTCCCTGATCGAAGGCGGGAAACATTCCATTTCGAGACTTAATTAAATCATTGAAATCATTATAAACTTCTTGCATTTTTTTGACATTCAAATAAAGAACACCCGAGTTAAGTGGCTTCAATGAATGTCTAGGTTCTGGAACTGCTCCGAAGTATCGACATTGTAAGCTTTTCAAATAGTCCACTACATCATTCACAAATAAGACATCACAATCTGTATACAATACATATTCATCCGAAATATCATACTGTTCTATTATTTTAGGTATTTCTACTCTAAGATAAGCGCCACAAGCTGTCCGGAAAGACTGATCAACCATATTATTTTTAAATCGATCATAATGAGGGGTTCTATGAAAAATTAAGTTGACTTTCCTATTTTTCAGCCATGAGGTGAGGTCATTTTCAGACCCATCATATATACAGAACGGCTCTAGGGATGTTTTTTCCTGAGCGGTAGCAACTGCAACTTTGACCATTTTTGCAAAGTCTTGAAACTTAGGACCTTCTTCATTAAAAGCAAAAAACCACTTCATGTTCAATACTCCAGATTGATTTACTCATTCTTTAAATATTTAGCCAGGGAAATCACAAGACTTTCGGTCAACTCAGTCCCGTATTTTTCATCTAGCTAGATTGCTATTTTTGTAAAATTATTGGCAAATTTATAATTTTTGACTAATTAATGTCTTCACAGCGATCGCACGTTTCATAAGTTGTTTCCATTCTTCAGAACTCGTTAGAGAAGCTGTGTCAAATGGCACTCCTTTTTCCTTAGCAAACTGACTGAAGTTCTCCAACCAATGGCTGAGAGTTTCCGTTTTGGACTTGGGAGAATATTTAAGCGATCGCTGTAAACATTGAGCCATTGTCCCCAAATCTCCAACTTGATAAGCACACCAAGCATCCCAGACAAAAAGCTGATATTTTCGTTCCTCACTCTGTTCACTAGAAGAATTAGCAACCATTTTATAAAACCGCAACTTTTCAGCTTCCAATTCCGTTTTATTCAGTGCTTTTTGCGACCGTTGTAACTCCCCTTGGGTTTGCTGTAGTTGATGTTGAGATGATTCTAACTCCTGTTCCGTCGCCTGCAATTTTGCCTGATACTGAGCGATCGCTTTTTCCATCTCTTGTTCCTGTTCAATTGATTCTTCCCCAAGTCGTTCCCACTCTTCCAGTTGATTTTTATACTGGGTTTGTTGTTGCTGACTTTCAGCTAAATACAATTGACAGGTCTCCAAGTTCCCTTGAGTTTGATGTAATTGTACCAGAGTTCGCTGATGATTTTTCTCAACCTGGTTAAGTTTAACCAAAGACTGACTCAATTGGATCTCAGTTTTCTCCAGTTGTGGCTCAAGTCGTTCTAATTCTGCTAGATACTGATGTTGTTGAAACTCCGAATATTCTAGTTTACCTTGGGTATCATGAAGTTGAGCAATAGTTCGGATCTGGGTTTTGTTAGCTTGCTCCAGTTGTAGTCTTAATTGACTAAACATCATCTCAGTTTTCATCAGCCGAGACTCAGACTCATTCAACTGAGACTGTAGTTGATTTTGGTTAGCTAAAAGTTCCCGGTTTTGTTGCTCCGCCTGTTCTAGTTCTTCCTGCGTATGGTGTAGTTGGGATTGATATTTCATCACGTCCCATTGAGTTTGACTTAACTGTGATTTGGCTTGTTCTAGTTCTTCCTGAACTTGGCTAAACTGCGATCGCAGTCCTGTCAGTTGATTGTGAGACTCCTGTAAAATTGACTCAGTTTTTTGCAGTTGACTGTGGGTTTTTTCTAGAACCCCTTCCGTTTGTTCCAACTGAGATTTGAACTGTTCTACAATCGACTCTGTTTCCTGTAGCTGAGACCTAGTTTCTTCCAATTCATCCCGAGTTGGGTTTAACTGAGACAGAGTTTCTTCAAGTTTAGCTTGAGTCCCTTCTAACTCAACCCTAAGAGACTTATTTTCGGCGGCGGACAGTCGATAATTCGCCCAATCTCTAAAAGCCCAAGCCATATAGGGAGAAGACTTAATCTGATTATTCCATGATCAATCTGGAGTTTGATTAGGATGCCATCCCCGACTCTCTAGTTCCTGATACATTTCTATGGCTTCAGGAAAGTAATAATCGATTAAGCTGGGACGTTGACCATCTTCTGATATATTGGTTTGCATTAGGGAATCATCATAAACCGCCGGAGAAGGATTAGTTAGATTTATCCCGAATTTCTGACTAATTTCCGCTACATATTTATCTTGATATTTGACAATTGTTTCTATGTTTGCCAATAAACATTTATCACCATATTTATTATAAAAATCTAAGACTTTCTGATTATAAAATATCCAATATTTAACTGCTAGTTCGGGTTGATTTCTAAAAATTTCATCTCCTCGGCGGTACAGAGAATCTATCACATCCCACGGAGAACGGTAAATCAACAGAAACTTAGCATCAGGTAATAACTGCGCCCAAAAATCTAAAAATAGTGTCGTCCGAGGTTCTTTCCATCCCCAAATATGACTCAGAGAATTTTTGTCAACAATGGCATTTGCTTTGTCGATAAACTCGTCGGGAACATCCAGGTTTTCTTGTAATGTCCAACCATCTATATTAACACCTTGCGATCGCAATAAATCTAGGTGAAATTCAAAAAAATCAATATTCTCAAAGTAGCCTTTGGGGTTAAACTCAGTTCCCTGCATTAGCCGACGACCAACGTGCAACCCAGCACTTTGCAATAATGAAGCGGTCAAGGATGTACCTGAACGGTGCATTCCTGTCATAATTAAAACCTGGGATTCGCTCTTTTTATCTGGCATGGTATAAATGTCGGTTTATCTTTAGTTTATAAGTGAATGGCAAATATAGCGTTTATTAAGGTTCATAACTGACTAGCTACCAACCCGGACAGCCTGGCCCGCCAGTCCGTGGGAGTTTACCATAAATCCTCCAGATGGTTCAGGATTTCCATAAATGCTGTCCGTTCTTTCATTAAACCATGTTCAGCGACCGTTTGAAAGGCTGCTTTTTTGACCAGAGACTTCCGCACCTCAGAAAAGGCGATCGCCTCTTTGACCGATTCTAACAGTCCTTCCACAGTATACTTGGGTCGCATACAATTGTAACCGGGAAAACAGAAACACCGATTCCCTATACAATCTGGACAGATGGTAAGAGTCCCCATAGCCATGGCTTCTAGGGCGGGAAGGTAAAATCCCTCTCCCTCTTCGCGGTTAGGCAGGAGTATCGTAATTTTAGCACGGTTGAGGTACTGTAGATAATCTCTTCTGGGAATTAGGGATGTCAGCAGTTGCACCCCATAGCCCATTGCTGCTAACCTTTGTTGTAACTGTTCGCCTAGTTCCGGTTGTTTAAGGGCCGAAATCAGGATTTCGATATCCCGTTGGGGGTCGGGTCGGGGTTGGGGAAAACTACTGGTATCTAAGCCATTGGGGATAATAAACAGGGGTCCATTGACTCGACGTGATTCTGCCAGATAGGTTCCCACTTCTGGGCTGACACAAATGCGGATCGCTTTATGGTTGAGAAACTGATAGCGGGGATTATCTGGGTAGGCGTGCCGGATGTGCTGAATTAGATTAATAATTGGTATGGGGGAGTTGTGGCGCTGGCTGGCTGATAAAAATTCCCAGTCCATACCGTCCATAAAGATAATGTGGGGATCTGATAGCGGTTTAGATAAAATTAGTTGTTTGTCAATATTGAACCACGGGTTATTAGCATCGATCGCACTTTCGGGAGAAAAATAAATCTGGGGTAGGTAGTCCGGGGAATCGAGAATATGATTAAAATAATCCCAGACTTTTAAATGACCTCCGGTTAGTCCCCGATAATCTCGATAAAATAAAATAGATTTTCGCTGTGGTGAGCTAGGTGGTATAATTGTCGGGGATGGACTACCCTGGGCGGGTAACTGTTCCATCTGGTGGGAGATTTGTTCTAGCCACGACTGCGATCGCTCTAACTCCGAGTCGATTTGTTCTAATTTTTGGCGGTCAAATTCCATAAATTATGTACAATTGGGAGGGATGGCTCGATTGAGTAAGGGGATGGGAACATCCAGTTAAACTGTGGGTCATTCTCTAGGGCGGGTCATAACCAACAAATATCAATCATCTGTTCTTCCATATCAAAATATAGTCAAAAATCCTAACATGAGCGTCAGTTATTTCGACACAGCCAATCAACTCCTAAGAAAAGGTCAGTTAGACGAGGCGATCGCATCCTACAATCAGGCGATCGCCGCCAGTCCTAAATCAGCTTGGTATTATCATAACTTGGGAGAAGCCCTCAGCCAACAGGGAAAAATCGACGAAGCTATTGCAGCCTACCGTCAAGCTACGGAACTTAACCCTAATTCTGCCTGGTCTTATGATAATCTGGGAACCCTCCTAAATCAACAGGGTAACTTACCAGAAGCCGTTCGTTGTTTCCGCCAGGCTATTGAACTTGACCCATATTTCTGGCAGTTTTACCACAATTTAGCCCTAGTCCTGATCAAACAAGGCCACCCAGAGGAGGCCGTTTCCCTATTGCAAAAAGCCATTGAGTTAACAGCCGATGATGCCGAACTATACCACAGCTTGGGTAAAGCCTACCACCAACAACAGCAATATTCAGAAGCAGTTACAGCCTATCGTCAGGGGTTAGAATTAAACCCTTATTGGTCTGACTGTTATATGAGTTTGGGTCAAACTTTGGAGGCTTTGGGAGAAACCGAAGAGGCGATCGCCTCCTATCGTCGAGCCTACGAACTTAATCCCAATTTATCAGAAGCCCTGCCCAAATTGCAAACAGTCCTGGAGTCCCAAGGACGTTGGGAGGAATTAGCCACCCTATACCGTCGCTGTTGTATTGTTGATCCTAACTCAGCCACCAGTCATAAATACCTGGGAACAGCTTTAGCCAATAGTGGAAAGCTATCGGAAGCGGCGGAGAGTTATCAGAAAGCCTTGGAGTTAGACCCAAATTTGGTAGAAATTCTGCAACCCCTAGGACAGGTTTTAACCCAATTAAATCAATGGGAAGCCGCCGTTGATATATTCCGAAAAGCCACCCAAGTCGATCCTAACTCTGCTTCATTCTACCATCAATTAGGGCAGGCTTTAACCAAATGCGATCGCCTATCAGAAGCACTCGCCGCCTATCAAAAGGCTTCCGAACTGCATCCCACTTCCACCCCAGTCCTGTTTGATTTAGGTCAGGTCTTGACTAAACTTTACCATTGGTCGGAGGCGATCGCCACCTATCAAAAAGCCTTATATCTTAATCCCCCCAACCAGGCTGAAATTCAAACTCATCTACAGGAAGTTCAGGACAAGCAGCGCCACCTAGACGAGGAAATCGCCGCCTATAGCGAAAGCCATGAGTTTCATCCCAATTCTAGCGAATCCTACGAAAAATTTGCACAGTTTCTCAGAAGCAAGGGAAAAATCGAAGATGCGATCATAGGATTTCACCAAGCCTGTATTCTCAATCCCCAGTCAGCCGTAGCCCATCATCAACTAGGTTATACCCTAGCTCGTGGTCAACGCTGGGATGAGGCAATTATAGCTTATCAGAAGGCAGGCGAACTTAATCCCTACTCTCCCCATGTACAATATCACCTGGGACAAGCCTTGGTTGAGGAAGGACGCTTAGAAGAAGCGATCGCTCATTTCAAACAGTCCATCACCATTGACCCAGAATTTGAAGAGGGTTATGATGCTCTCAAGCAGGCGATCGCAAAAAAAAAAGGTAGCCTCTAAAACCGATCCGATTTCTCATTATCGGCATTTACTCCAAGCCAGTCCCAACAACCCTGATCTACATCAGGAGTTGGGACAGCTTTTGCATAGCCAGGGTCAAACCCAATTAGCGATCGCTCATTATCAAAAAGCCATAGACCTTCAGCCAGGACCTGTTCACCTGTGGTTTTATCGCAATTTAGGAGAAGCCATGGTGACTGATGAACATTCCAGGCGACCTTAGCCAGAGTTTCCCATGCAGCCAACCTACACCACCCATAGTCATTGGATGCGACAGGCCTTAAAACTAGGCGCAGCAGCAGGAGAAGCCGGAGAAGTCCCTGTCGGTGCAGTCATTGTCAATCAACAGGGAAAACTGATTGCCCAGGGGGAAAATCGCCGGGAACGCGATCGAGACCCCACCGCCCATGCTGAGATTATAGCATTACGGCAAGCCAGTCAGGTATTAGGAGATTGGCATTTAGACACCTGCACCCTGTATGTCACCCTAGAACCCTGTCCCATGTGTGCAGGAGCCATTATTCAAGCTAGGATAGGTTTATTGGTCTATGGTGCCGACGACCCCAAAACTGGCAGCATTCGCACCGTTTTCAATCTTCCAGACAGTCCCGCCTCCTATCATCGTCTCCCTGTCCTAGGGGGTATTCTCGAATCATCCTGTCGCCAACAACTGCAATCCTGGTTTGCTCAACATCGCGCTAATATGTAACCATTGAGACAATCTAATAACTGTCATCCTCTGCCATGACAGAGGGGGTTAAAGGATTTACCTTAGACTTATAGAGTTTAGAAATCCCAAATTATTGTCATGGTAACAGTTCAATCGATTAAACCCTGGTCTAATTCATCTCCTTCTAGCCAGACTAAATCCTCTGGTGTCGCGCATTGGTTAACTTCTATTGTTTATCCCCTGGGACGCTATGGGGTTCTTCCCTTCTATTTTAAAAAGATTACCGTCACCGGACAGGAGAATTTACCCAAAGATGGTCCGGTGATTTTAGCGCCTACCCATAGATCTCGTTGGGATGCTTTTATTGTACCATTTGCAACAGGTCCTTATGTCACTGGACGAGATTCGCGGTTTATGGTAACTGCTGATGAAATGCAAGGACTTCAAGGGTGGTTTATTCGCCAAATCGGAGGGTTTGCGGTTAATCAAAAACATCCAGCGATCGCCACTTTGCGATATGGCGTTGATTTACTGCGCCAGGGAGAAATGTTAGTGATTTTTCCAGAAGCAGGCATTTTTAGGGATCACCAAATTCACCCTCTCAAAGCCGGATTAGGTCGTTTGGCAATTCAGGCTGAATCCCACTATCCTAATTTAGGGGTTAAGATTGTGCCTATATCTATCCATTATAGCCCCAATATTCCCCATTGGCGCTCTGAAGTTAACGTCACAATTGGGAAACCCCTAGAAGTCAAAAAATATGCCACAGGTCCCGCAAAAAAAGAATCTATCAGGTTGATGTCAGACTTAAATCAGGCTTTAATCGAGATTGATAGTTTGTAGTATATATGAATAATTTACCTCAATTTAACTCCGGTCAAATTGTAGCTATTGATGCTGAAAATACCTCTCTTTATGCCGAGGTAATTCAAGTCGTTATCCTGCGCCAAGTCTGTTGGGTGCGTCCCTTAATGCTCGTGGAATTGACCACAGAAAATCAGCCCCTTTGCTATGATTTGCGAGACAGTGCTGATTTGATTTGGCCCTGGGAGTTATTTAGGGTAGCTTTGGATACAGAAGTAATACCTTTTTTAGTCGCATTAAATCCCCCAGAACAAAAGCAGGAAATGTTACCCAGAAACCATCAACGTTTTCGAGAGTTTATTTCCCAAATTTGGCTCAATCATTCCCAGGTTTTTCGGGAAGTTAGATAAAGATTCCCTTTTCTCTTGACAAATCCTAGGAATTGACTTATACTTATATCATGGGAAAATGTGGCGGCATATATATGGCTTTCCGGGAAGGAACCGAAGACCTCCACCACCAGATTAATCTAGTAGTTGTATATTTAACTCCTCCAATGTCTCCGAATTTTCATCAATAGTAATAGTATTAGGTAAAAGTTGCCGAAACGTTGGTTAAGATGCCAATTTATGGTTTCATCTGTATCAACACTGACACGGATATTAGTAGAAAAATTGCGCCTACCCCAAAAATATTGCAGACCCAAACTCGAAGACCTATCTAAATCCCCACTCCCAAATAATGTCAATCCCCGCCCAAGTCTCCAGTTGAGACTATACCAAGTTATATCAAAGTCACTATTGAAAGTTGCATAAAATTGTCGAGAATCCCAAACCACATCGGCATTAATATTAGCATCATCCCCCACAAAGCCAGAAATACCTACTCGCAAAGGTGTTCCTTTAGGCTGATAAAAAACTTCCGCCAAACCACGGGTAGATGAATCATAAATGCCACCTAAACCGACTGTTCAATCTTCAGTTATCCCCCAACGCTGAGAAACTCCGGCATTAAATTCGTTGAGTTCTCCCCAAAAATCATGACCGGGATTAAAACGACGCTGCCACCCCCCAGAAATTACTAATGCTGATGCTCCTTGAGGCAGTTGTTCTGGTAAAATGGTAAACCTAGCTTCTTCTATGATGGGTTCACTAATTAGAGAACCGCCAGGGTAAAGTAAAACATAGTAATTTCTGCCAACCTGTCTACCTACAGGAACATTATCAAAACGGTAAAAGCCAGAATTATCGACAAACTGTTCTGCTATGACTTCCCCACGATAACGACTCGATACCAGTTGTGCTAAAGTTCCTGGTTCAGCATTACCTGTTATGGTGGGGGTGACTTGTTCTGGTTGCAAACGTTGGCGAGGGTTGGCGGCACCACTACCCAATAATGAACTAGGAGAATATCCCCGCCTTTGAATAGTAGTAAATCCCCAAAAGTCACCTGTAGTCCTTTGGTCTCGCCAAAATCTCCGTTGAGAACCTAAAAAATAATCGCTAGATTCAGTTTGGCGGATGATTTGAAATTAGGATAATCGCCAGGTTTCGCTGTCGGTTATGTCTCCCTGATTAAGCGTGAGAAACCAACTACTATCTAAAACTGTTCCGACGGCGGATAGGCGACCTGTGTTGTTCAGGTCAACACCTTGGTTTTTGGTAAGATTAACCCGCTGTTCTATCATACCAATGTTAAAGTTGGGGGGGGGAAATTTCTGGCAATCCTTCTAAAATTACTGGCGGTCTTTCCCGGCTGGTTCTTCTCCCCCTTCTGACTTCGGGGACATCAAAAATAATTGCATATTCCCGAAAACTAAATTCTGATTCAATATCAAATAAGTCTTGAATATCTTGCACAGAAAGGACTAACCCTAATTCGGGGTAGTTGCGAATTTAATCGAGGTTAAGGCGGACAATTTTAAAAGGCGATCGCAAGTCGACTTCATTATCTGATATAACTGTAGATGTAAACTTTATGACCTGCAAAACTTCATCATAAGGAATTAGCCAATCCCCAAAATTTATCACCTCATTATCCGTTACTGACCCGCGCACAAATACCCCAGTTTTAAAATTGCGCCTACCAGCATTTAAGCCAATCATAAAAATCGTGAATTCCGGTGATTCTGGGGTGATTTCCTCTGTGATGTCTGGGACAAGCAGATTGTATCCACAAATTTTCAACAGCCATCAGGGTAAACAACTCCCCCAAAATAAACACTTATAAATATTTGGTATAACTCAGTGTTAAAACTGCCTTAATTGCCGTCATATTATGGCAGTATTTTACTGATAATATACTCCATTCATCACCATGTTAAGGAACGGCTAATGTTACGCTGAATGGTATTTTTGTATTCCGGTTTACTCCCCAACCCAAATTTCCAGAAACTTGATAATCTCCCGGTTCAAGGGGTTGATTATAATTGATATTAACCAAACGTTCTTTTTCCGCAATCACCGTAGTATCTACACCACGACCACTCTGGATTTCCTGATTTCCTTGAGAAATTACCCATTCTGGTTGCACAATCACACTGGCTTGTCCACTATTACGAACCAATAAATGTAAACGATTCGATTCGGGATTATAGCGAACATTAACAATATCTAAATCGTGAGCAATATCTCCCTTGCGAACATAGACTGCTACCCCAATTTGGGGAACAATAGTCGTCCTTAATACAAAATTTCTGGTTTCATCTGTTTGTTCCTCAATGATGGCTTCTAAATTTTCGGTAATTAGCATTGCTCGATATTCTCCGTCGGGTCAACTCGGTCGCATATCAAGCAGATGTTGCATTGTGTAGTAAAAAACTGATTAATTTATTTACTGGCAAGGGTTTCAGCTTTTTTTAAATCAAACGCCCTTTTTACGGTTGCACTTGACCATCTGGGAAAACTCGGATGTTAACTGGGTTAAAGAAAAGAAGGCAGATTAGACGATCGCCAGCCTAGAACATTCTCTATTGATGGGATGTGTGGCAAAATCAGGGTCAGAATTAGGGATGTTGGGGATTCTGAATCAAAAAGCCCGTCTTAGTTGACTTCCCCGCAACCGAGACTCCCGTAACAGAACAACATCACAGGGATGATGCCTTTTTTAAGCCTTCCCAAACTATCCCTAGTGTTAGGGATAGTTTAGGAGTGCTTTTGACTAGACCCTGAAGCAAGCTAACAATGTTATTGAAAGCTCTAACTATTGGCGATAAGCGCGATATTTAGATCGCGTCTTTGACTAGGATATCATACTTTTTCTCATTTTTATATCCGATTTGTGCAACTTTTTCAGGGTTGAGGGATATTCCCCGAAGCAACGATAGAATTGCTCGGAAAATCTGCCCATGTGGGAGAAGCCGTAGGCGCTGGCGATCGCATAAATGGTGCTTGGGTCTGCACTAGGTCCGCAAAGTTCTTCCCGGACGGCGTTCAGTTTGCGGGCGCGAATATATTGCTGTACCCCTACGCCGGTAATTTCTTTGAAGGCGTATTGCATGGCTCTGGGGGAAATGCAACACTGTTGACATAACTCCTCATTGGTGAAGTTTTTGGCTAAATTACTGTCGATCATGGCCTGGACTGTGGCAAAGATCCAATACCGTCGAGTGGGTTTGAAAATTTGGCGATCGCCACGCTGTTCAAAGGTATGGTCTAATAATTCCCGAAACTGACACAAAAATTTTTCTCGCAACAGTGCGGCTTCCTGGGGAGTCAAAAGACCTCGACGATACAGACATTCAGCCGTAGGAAACCACTGCTGCATAAATCTGGTGAAGTTGGCAAACCTAATCGGGTGGACGGTCAAAACTGCTTGATTCGGGTCCTGGCTATTTTCCCAAAATTTCTCTGGTAATAGGTCCAGGTTGGCTAGGAGTTCATCATTAAAACAAATATATAAACCATGCCAACCGGGGGGAAGACCTGATGTATATTCGATCTGGCTGCGATGAACGGCGATCGCATTACCAATGGGGTCTGTATAGCCCATCCAAGACAATATGGGATGATGGGGATACAAGCTGAGGGAAAAATGGGTTTCTCCTTCGGGAATTACATGGCGATCGCTAAACAGATTTTCCGTGAAAAAATGCGCTATTTCTATCCCCGGAAAAGCTACTTCTCGATGTTCGATGCGAAATACTCCTTCTCCTAAATGAAACCCCTCTATCCAGGTGGGTAATACTTCACTCTGAGAGTCTAGCGCCAAGGCTCGGCGAACGTTGTACTGGGCACACATCGGGTGATACAGATCTATACGGTTGACCATAATCTGCTTCAATATATGGGGATTAGTTGTAACACCCAATCATTGATGATACAACGGTTCAATGTGTCTTCATCCTACCAAAATTTAGATGGGGATTAGTTGTAACACCCAATCATTGATGATACAACGGTTCAATGTGTCTTCATCCTACCAAAATTTATGCCCGATAATTCTATCTTTCCTCTTGACAAACTCCCATAAGTTGACATATACTAGAAGCATGGGAAAATGTGCGGGCATATATCAGTTTTTTGGTTATCCTTGATATATTCGGGCATTCTCCTGGAACTATCTGTAATTGGGGCAGTTTCTGAGACTCCTGCCACCACCTTTAGGGGGACTGGGGGGGTTTCGGCTACTTCCTCACCTCCCCAGGAAAATATTATAGCGTTTCTCATCTCCATAAGGTACGGCCCTCACCCAAAACCCCTCTCCCAGAAAGAGAGAGGGGCTTGGAAACGTACCTCATGAGTCCGGGAACTGCTATAATCAACCTTCCCTCTGTCGAGAGGGTTTTGGGTGGTGTAACTAAGGAGTGATTTTACTGATAAGTTATCCCCGCATTTCGCATTCTGTCTATGGCTTCTTGAATGCGGCTTTCTTTGTTAGTTAAAGCCATGCGGATAAAACCTTCTCCCGCCGCGCCATAACCGTTGCCAGGGGGGACAAGCACGCCGCATTTCTCTAATAGCAATTTGGCAAATTCTGTGGAAGTGTAATTGCTGGGAACCGGGACCCAAATATATAATGTGGCTTTGGGGGGTTCAATTTTCCAACGGAGAGAACGCAATCCTGAAATCACTAAATCGCGGCGATGTTGATAAATATCATTCAGCTTTTGACGGTCTGACTCTGAGGTTAAATAAGCAGCGATCGCGGCTTTTTGAATAGCTTTAAATACACCAGAATCCACATTAGTTTTAACTTGGCTTAATCCCTTAATCCCGATTTCATTACCGACGACAAACCCAATGCGCCACCCGGTCATATTATAGGATTTAGACAGGCTATGAAACTCAATAGCAATATCTTTGGCACCGGGAACCTCTAGGACACTGGGCGCTCGATAACCTTCATAACAAACCTCGGAATAGGCGTTATCATGGCATAGTAGAATGTCGAACTTTTGACAAAAATCTACCATGGTGCTAAAGTCTTGTAAGGTGGCGATCGCACCGGTGGGATTGTTCGGGTAGTTTACCCAAAATAATTTAGCCCGCCTAGCTATCTCCTCTGGAATTGCTTGTAAATCGGGTAAAAAGCCATTTTCGGGCTGTAGGGGAACATAGTAAGGCTCTCCCCCGGCGAAGAGGGTAGAAGTGCGATAGACTGGATAACCAGGATCGGGGATTAAGACAATATCCCCAGCTTCCACAAAAGCTAAGGCTGTGTTGTGGATAGCTTCCTTAGAACCGACAGAGGAGATGATCTCGGTTTCTGGGTTTAAGCCATTCACCCCAAAGCGACGAGACATCCAAGCGATCGCCGCCTCCCGGTATTCTATCATACCCCGATAGGGCGGATAGTTGTGGTTGGAGGGGTCTTCAATGGCATCGTGCATAGCCACCCTGATATGATCCAAAGTGGGCTGGTCAGGATCACCCACTCCAATATTAATTATATCTACCCCTTGAGCAACCAGTTCTATGCGTCTCCGGTCAATTTCAGCAAACAGGTAGGGGGGGATTTTTTCTAAACGTTTAGCAAACTGCATTATCACTCACAGGGGGTTGGTTCATTAGGTATAAGCCAGAAAATTATACCAGAAAACTCTTACAACCCAGCCATGAACAGCAGTAAATGAACGGCGATGTCAACCCTGTGATCACCTCAATTACAGGCTTTTTAGTTAAATTATTGCCAAAAGAAAATCGGCAGCAACAACAACTCTAAATTAAATGCAACAGTTTCGGGTTCAAGGTGACCCAGGTTGATTAACTGTGTTAGGTTCCGAACCTAGGGACTAGGTACTAAGCGAATACGTCCGGCATCCATTTCGTCCATCAGTAATTCTAAGGCTTCATAATCCACATCGGAAATATAACCCAGTCGAGTCAGTTCATAGTTAATCCCGTTTTCGATTTCGGGGGTGAGACATCTAAAGTAAAGTGCTTTAGATACCAGTTTTCGAATTCCATTGGTGGCTGACATGAGTGGTCAAGTAACTCAACTTATGTTAATTCTCCAACCAATAAACAGTCTGGCTGGTGATTTTTATCTCCATAAATATGTGATCTAAATCACGCAGTCTGGCTCTTGGGGGTTGGTGATAGCAGAAATTAAGATGCTGCTATATTATGAGACAATCAAACAGTTTTTGTCTGTGTTTTTTAATACAATTCTTGTCATATCATGACAAGTTGATCGTATCTGAATAAGTTAACAAAAACTTAATCTTTGTGCCACGGGTAATATAATACCTGCCCCATCAAATATGGCCAACCAAGCCCAGCATAGAAAATAGGGAGGATATTTTAATTCCCAAAATCTGGATATCTATCAACTAATTATCAGCCCCAAAACCCAGGAAATAGGCAGCCAGGAAGTCCTGTAGTGAATCAGGAAAATTTAATTTACCAGAATTGCACCGATGATGTATAATGGTGTTATATGCGTCATTTCTAAGCCAAACATAATCAAAACGTATAAGTAAAGATTGCCGATTAAGAATCAGAAGAGGTAGAAAGTGGCAGTTTCAGTCAAAGAATTAATCACACCAGAAATTAACCAACCAGCGCGATATTTAGGTAACGAATTAGGGGCGAAACACAAACCCTGGGAATCAGCGGCAGTGCGCTGGTCTCTCACCTATCCAGAAATCTATGAGGTAGGAGCCTCGAACCTGGGGCATATAATCCTCTATAATATCATCAATACCCAGCCCCGACAATTATGCGATCGCGCCTATTTACCGGCGGCGGATCTGATCACAAAACTGCGAGAGACGCAAACCCCGTTATTTGCGGTAGAGTCCCGCCGTCCTCTGAGGGAATTTGATATTCTGGGGTTTAGTCTCAGCTACGAACTAGGGGCCACGAACATTCTAGAAATGCTGGATCTTGCCCAAATTCCCCTAACCTGGAAACAAAGGCAGAATCGGGATGGACAAACCCCCCTAGGAGAAATACCGCTAATCTTCGCGGGAGGTCAAACGGCGACATCGAACCCGGAACCCTACGCGGACTTTTTCGATTTTATCGCCCTGGGGGACGGAGAGGAACTCCTCCCGGAAATAGGTTTAGTGATAGAAGAAGGGAAAGCGGCAGGGTTAACCCGGGAACAACTGCTGTTAGACCTAGCCCAAGTGCCTGGGGTATACGTTCCCCAATTCTATGATATGGCAGGGGATGGGTCAATTCATCCCAACCATCAGGAAGTACCCACAAGGATTATCCGCCGGGTGGCGACTCCGATGCCAGCCTATTCGATTACAATGGTTCCATTCGTGCAAACAGTTCACGATCGCCTAGCCTTGGAAGTGAGACGAGGTTGCACCCGTGGCTGTCGTTTCTGTCAACCGGGAATGTTAACCCGTCCGGCTAGAGACGTGGAACCGGAAGCGGTGGTAGAGGCGATCGCCAAAGGGATGAAAGCAACGGGATATAATGAATTTTCCCTATTATCCCTAAGCTGTTCAGACTACCTATCATTACCGGCAGTGGGAATGGAAATCAAAAACCGTCTGCGCGACAGTAACGTATCCCTATCCCTACCCAGTCAACGAGTCGATCGCTTTGATGAAAACATTGCCAACATCATCGGCGGGACCCGCAGCAGTGGCCTGACCTTTGCACCAGAAGCGGGGACCCAAAGAATGCGGGATGTCATCAATAAAGGACTCACCAATGAGGAATTGTTACGAGGAGTAAAAACCGCCTACGACCAAGGTTGGGATAAAATCAAACTATACTTTATGATCGGCTTGCCGGGAGAAACGGATACTGATGTCCTGGGTATCGCCGAAACGGTCCGCTGGTTGCTGCGCGAATGTCGGGAACACCGCCGCCGACCCCTGAGCATTAACCTGACCATTTCCAATTTTACCCCCAAACCCCATACACCCTTTCAATGGCACAGCGTATCAACCAAAGAATTTGAACGCAAACAGCAATTGCTAAAAGCTGAATTTCACCGCCTCAAAGGGGTTAAAGCCAACTTTACGGACGTGCGGATCTCGGCTATGGAAGACTTTATCGGTAGAGGCGATCGCCGACTAGGGCCGGTAGTCCAACGTGCTTGGGAACTAGGGGCCGGAATGGATGCCTGGTGGGAAAGCCTAGATCGTGCCTTCGCCGCCTGGACCCAAGCCATAGAGGAGTCGGGGTTAGGCTGGAAATATCGGCAAGTAGAAGCGGGGGAATGGAACCTCATGGAAAATGCGATCGCGGAGGACAGCCAGGACCACAGCCACCGTGAACAACTACTAGACCAACCTCTACCTTGGGACCATATCAACACCGGAATAGACAAAAACTGGCTGAAACAAGACCTACAAAAGGCGATCGAAGCGGCCACAGTTCCCGACTGTTCTTTCGCCGCCTGCTCCCATTGTGGGGTATGTGGTCCAGAGTTAGGCCATAACGTAGTATTTACACCCCCACCCATTCCCGAATTTGCTGGTCATTTTGTCCCGCCTTCCCAACGAGTCCAACGGGTGCGAGTCTGGTTTGGCAAATTGGGAGACATGGCATTAGTCGGACATCTTGACCTGATGAAAGTTTTTGATCGGGCTGTCAGACGCGCAGAATTGCCCATATCCTTCACCGGAGGCTATCATCCAGGCCCCCGTATATCCCCGGGAAATGCACTGCCTTTGGGGACCACTAGCACCGGGGAAATTGCGGATTTTGACCTGGCGGAGACTATGGATATACAAACCTTTCAACAGCAACTATCCGCCTCTCTCCCCGACAACTTACCCATTTATCGGGTCGCAGAAGTGGACGTTAACTCGCCGGCGATCGCCGAAACCATAGAACACGCTACCTATATCATCCATTTACAAGCCACAGATGAGACTATTACCCCGAATCATTGGGCCGGTTGGGTGCAGGCTGTACTCAACAGTTCAGAAATCTTGTGGGAAAAAACTACGAAATCGGGTAGAATCAGAATTATTAACCTGCGTGAGCAGTTGTTACAACTAGAGGCGATCGTAAAAGAAACAGTCAAAATTCCACTATGGGAATTAGACCAACCACCCCAAAACGCTACCCTATTGCGTTATTTGGGAACCTGTCGCAATGATGGAACTCAACTGCGACCAGAACAAGTGGTTTATATGCTAGAACAAGTTAGCGGCCAGGAATTGCAACTAATTTCCATCCACCGAGAACATCTAGCGCTACGCGCCGAGGTTACAGGTGCGGCTGATTTGGGGTATAATGATCTAATCTGTACAAAACCTGATTCACCCTAAGACCTAAGCCTAATTTAGGCGATCGGGTTGAGGGTTATAACCAAGGTAGAGTCAGGCTTGGCCTGTTTCAAGTGGTAAGCGTTGGATATAAGCGCCCAGATTTATCCATCTTCCTCCTTCCTCTATGATCACTCCTGCTAACCCTGTCGGGTTAACCGTCAGCACCCCCGGCTGAAGCACGGGGGCTTCGTGCCCCCCCTTTCAGGTAGCTGACCAGCTATAGCCTTAACTGGCTCCGTTCAGAGCAAGAGTTAAAGTTCCTACCCTGGA
>NZ_JBIMLI010000028.1:0-44095 GCF_051859755.1 Limnospira sp. | reverse complement strand
CGATCGCGCCAGCCAACCTACTAGAGTCCGACTGTGTTGTGTAAAGCGATCGCACCAGCCAACCTACTAGAATCCGACTGTGTTGTGTAAAGCGATCGCACCAGCCAACCTACTAGAGTCCGACTGTGTTGTGTAAAGCGATCGCACCTGCCAACCTACTAGAGTCCGAGTGTTTTGTGTAAAGCGATCGCTCCACCCAACCTACTATAAATGGTTGTGGTGGGAGATGTCTTGGGCGGAGTTCATTTTCTACATTTGCAAGGAATGGAAAGCCAAAGGTCACAATGCAAAACAGTCACCAAAGAAAACCGGAAGTCTGAAATCAGTCGATAAAGCAAGCGTAAACTGCCTGTTACGGGAGAGAATAGCCAATATTATTTTGTCACATCAGCAGGAGGTTAAACTTTGCCGTATCAAGTTATTATCTCGCCAACCGCTGCCGACCAGATCCGGGAGTTGACGGCGCGACAACGGAGTATGGTACTCGAAGGGATTTCTCAACAACTCACCAGTCAACCTACTGTGGAAACCCGCAACCGGAAGCTAATGCGTCCTAATCCCTTGGCATCTTGGGAATTGCGGATTGGGCAGTTGCGTGTGTACTATGATGTAGAGGAAGAGCCGGAGGCTATTGTGGAAATTTTGGCGGTTGGCATCAAGGACAGAAATCAAGTTAGATTCGGCGATCGCTTATGGGAGGAAACAGATGAAGACTCTTAATTTATCGCAAGCTACAGCCCCGTTAACCGAATATATGGCAACCCTCGATCGCCAACCTTTGATCATCACAGTTGACGAACAACCTCAAGCGGCGCTAATGTCGATTCGGTTAGCTGATGAATTGACCCACAGTTTTAATTCTCATCCTGAGTTTATCGCTAAAGCCGCCGGACATCTCGAAGCCAATGGCGGCGAGTTCAGGGTTGAGGCTGTTCATTCCGGGCGATCGCTTGCTGATTATATCCAACAGATGAGCGATCGACCAATCATCATCACCGTTGACGCTCAAGCCACTGCTGTCCTGATTCCGATTCGGGATGCGGATCTAGAAACCGCGAGTCTGAGTTTGAATCCTAGTTTTATCGAGATGTTAACAGAATCGCGAATTAGACTCAAAACAGAAGGCGGGATATCATTGGCACAACTGAACCAAGAATTGTCAGATTGCCATTCCCCCACTTAAACCATCGAGTTGATGGCGCGGTTAAATCTCCCTGAATCACGCGGCTACAGGCGTTTGTATCTAGCAGATACACCATTAAAACTCCAGAGGCTGACGAGTCTCATAAACCATGTTTAGACAATCCTCCAGGTCATCACCAGACCAAGTTCCGGCGTGTCTCAGTAAAGAGCGATCGCCAGCCGGACGAAAGGGGGCAGAGTTGTCTGGAGATGGGGACTGGGGTGGGCGAGACAGAACTGTCACCCGCACTTGGCATCCTGCTAAGGCATCGGAATGGCTGACAATTTCTTCCCAAATTCCCTCGATTTCTAGTGGTTTTCCGGTCATACAATTTCCCCTTGAATAATTACGCTTAAATTCACTATAGCCAAGGTTATATGAACCCAGAGCGATCGCACCAGGAGTAGGTTATGTGAACTCCGTAAACTCCACAAAAACTTAATTACCCCCAGCCTAGCCGAATGTTTTGTGTAAAGCGATCGCACCAGGAGTAGGTTATGTGAACTCCGTAAACTCCACAAAAACTTAATTACCCCCAGCCTAGCCGAATGTTTTGTGTAAAGCGATCGCACCAGGAGTAGGTTATGTGAACTCCGTAAACTCCACAAAAACTTAATTACCCCCAGCCTAGCCGAATGTTTTGTGTAAAGCGATCGCACCAGGAGTAGGTTATGTGAACTCCGTAAACCCAACAAATCAGTAGGTTATATGAACCCAGGAAACCTGACAAAAACTTAACCACTCCCAGCCTAGCCGACTGTGTTGGGTTTCGCGATCGCACCTGCCAACCTACTAGAGTCCGAGTGTTTTGTGTAAAGCGATCGCACCAGCCAACCTACTAGAGTCCGAGTGTGTTGTGTAAAGCGATCGCACCAGCCAACCTACTAGAGTCCGAGTGTGTTGTGTAAAGCGATCGCACCAGGAGTAGGTTATGTGAACCCAGGAAACCCCACAAAAACTTAATCACCCCCAGCCTAGCCGACTGTGTTGGGTTTCGCGATCGCTCCACCCAACCTACTAGAGTCCGAGTGTGTTGTGTAAAGCGATCGCACCTGCCAACCTACTAGAAAGTGGCGGCGGGGGATGGGTTGAGGGGTTGAGAAAGGGGGTTTCTGAGGCAGATTTGGGTGAGGAGGCAAAGGTTATGGCAGAAACGGGGTTTCTGAATTAGTCGTTCAAGGAGTTAAAAATTAATTGTATTTGAGGTAATATATCAGGTAAATTGACCTGAATAACATTCCAAAGAATGTCAAAATCTAGCTCATCATAATCGTGAATTACCACATCTCGTAGACCCGCCATTTCCCGCCAAGGAATCATGGGGTATTGTTGACGAAATTCAGGGGATAATCGTTTAGTTGCTTCCCCAACAATAATAATCCTATATAAAATAGCCGCCTGTTTTTCATCATCTTGTTGCAAGTCTTCTTTTTTGATATCCTCAACATAACTAATAATCTGCTGGATAGCCTTTAGAATATCTATTAATGCCTGTTTATCCTTGGCCATAGATGACCTCTGCTGAATTGAGGATGCTCTGGCGACGGAGAACATTATGACTATTGAGAATACTTTGTTGGGTGATGAGATCAACAGGACGATTAAAAAGAGTAGAGAGTTGTTCTCGCATTTGAATAAACTCTAAACCCCAAGAGTGATTAGGCTGAAAGGTGACTAAAATATCTACGTCACTATTGGCGTTAAAGTCATCTCGGAGAATGGATCCAAATAGGGCAAGTTCAACGATCTGCCAACGTTGGCAAAATTCAGCCAGTTGTTGAGGGGTAATTCCTAGGCGAGCATAAATTTGGCGATCGCTTATTTTGGTAGTCATTTAACCTCATCCTGAGAGTCAAGCGGGATATCTTGCTGTTTCAGAATTGGCTGAAAAGCAGGGAGGGGCATATATGCCGATTTACTGACATAGCCCACCGTCAAACGCCCGGTTTTAAACAGTTGAGCCATTTAAGCTAATTATAGCATTAGGAGTAGGTTGGGTGAACCCAGGAAACCCCACCAAAACTTAACCACTCCCAGCCTAGCCGACTGTGTTGGGTTTCGCGATCGCTCCACCCAACCTACTAGAGTCCGAGTGTGTTGTCAAGCGATCGCACCAGGAGTAGGTTATGTGAACTCCGTAAACTCCACCAAAACTTAACCACTCCCAGCCTAGCCGACTGTGTTGGGTTTCGCGATCGCTCCACCCAACCTACTAGAGTCTCCCAGCCTAGCCGCCTGTTTTGTGTAAAGCGATCGCTCCACCCAACCTACTAGAGTCCGAGTGTGTTGTCAAGCGATCGCACCAGCCAACCTACTAGAAACCCCGTTTATTAAATGTTTGCGTGGCTGATATAACCCCGCTTTTTAGGATTGCGGGGGATTTTCCGGGGAGGTGAAAATATTGCCCGCTGCGAAAATGTCTCCGATATTTAACCTTAATTCCGGGAAAACTTGAGAGACTATTTGTTGATTGTCCGTCAACACAGTTTCTTCATATAAACCCTCATCCAGCCGCAAAATCGATATCTTATTTAATATCGGATCTACAATCCAATATTCCTGGATTTCCGCCGCCGCATATTCCGTTCTTTTGTACCGATAATCCCGGTTTACCGATTCGGGACTGACCACTTCCACCACTAGGAGGGGTGGCGTTTGAAAAACTGCCGATTCATCCAACAATTCTACAACTTTTTCTCTGGATACGACACAGACATCCATCAATCGCGACTTCCTCGGTGAGGTTCTCACCCCGGCTTCTTTCAAACACAACCAAGGTGAATTCATCCGAGTTATTTCGGCTTTTAAAGTATCCCGGATAAAATCGGCGATTAGCAAATGTCTGATGGTTGGTGGGTTCATGATTTCTAATTGTCCATTGACTAATTCATAATGGTTGTCTGTGCCATCATCATATTTGAGGTAGTCCTCAAAAGTATATGTTTTGTCGGTGGTTATAGATGTCATGGCTATGGTATAATGGTTTTTGATGGTTTATTGAAAGCCAGCCAGTTAGTAGCCGCTAAAACACAACAACTAACTCCCCTGAAAACCTTGGGACTTCAGGGGGGTTACGGTTTTACCAACCAAAGGCTGAGATAAAATCAGCAGATGGTTTGTCGGCTTCGGAAGTTGTGGTTGTGTTAGAATCAGAGTCGATGCGGATTTCTGTGCAGAAGGTGGAGGTGTTGAAGCCTCCGAACCGCTTGACGGCACTCGATCGCATTCTTACATGAGGACCCACAAACCAAAAACGCTCAATGGAACTCATGGTTTCATATTCGGTTATTAAGGTTAAGCCGTCCTCTTCGTCCATCTCAAAACGTCCAATCACGGGGACAATTTCGGCATAACCGCGTTCCCGCAGCATTCGACCCCGGCGCGGATCATCTGGGTCTGGTACGATCGCAAATACGGTAGAACCCTTATGATTTTCGTCTTCCTTATCCCAAGCCATTTCGCCATTCCAGGTGACATGAGCGCCCCCCGCCGCCAAACTCGGGTCAATATCGTGCATTTTGCAGATCTCGGCTACCTGGGGGTCATCAGCGGTAAGGGAGGTTACATTGATATCAGAAAATCCTTTTTCGGCTTGACGAAAAGCTAGGTGATGGGTAGTCCTTAGCGATCGCCATCTTCCGGCACTCATATTAAAAAATTCTATAGCATCCATTAACTCAATCTCCAATCTGACGGCTATCAGTTTATTTTATGGCAGTTAGGGCTGAGTCTGTGGCTATCAGAGCGGAAAATCCAAAGTTTTGTTAAATAGATTAGTGGCTAAATGTCCATGATGAACAGATTGTCAAGTTTATGTTACGATAATTTACATTCCAGGTAAACAAAAATTACGGTTTAATCCAAAACCGTAGTCTCAATCCTAGAATTTCAGAGGAGGAGCGAACAATGCAAACCCCAGGAAATCTAAGCATAGAGCAACAATTCAAGCTGAAGGTTATCCAGGAACAAGTCAAACACCTAAGTTTAGAAGAAGCTCAGGAGTATCTAATCGAGGTTTTTCGCCAAGGGATGGTTAAGGATAACTTACTGAAAAACTGGATGAAAGGCGCATAGCGTCAAAACACCATCAACCAATCACCACAACCAGAGGGAGGTCAGACAGGGCTAATTAAGTAGCTTCTGACCTCTTGGGGATAGGTTGTGCTTAACCAAAGCGACCACTAACATATTGTTGGGTGGCTTCTTCTTGGGGATTTTGGAACAGACTGTGAGTATCGCTAAACTCAACGAGGTAGCCAAAACGCTTGCTACCATCTTCGGCTTTAGCGTTAAAAAAGGCAGTCATATCAGCGACCCTAGTTGCTTGCTGCATATTATGGGTAACGATAATGATAGTGTATTGTTGTTTTAGCTCAACAATGAGTTCTTCAATCCGCATGGTAGAAATAGGGTCCAAAGCGGAGCAAGGTTCATCCATGAGAATTACATCAGGTTGAACGGAAACCGCGCGCGCAATACATAGACGTTGTTGCTGACCCCCAGACAAAGCCAAACCACTTTGTCGGAGTTTGTCCTTGACTTCATCCCACAGTACAGCCTGACGGAGCGATCGCTCTACAATTTCATCGAGATCAGCTTTAGACTTAGCCAAACCATTGACGCGCACCCCATAGGCGATATTTTCATAAATAGACTTAGGGAAGGGGTTAGGCTTCTGAAATACCATACCAATTTGTCGTCGCACTTGGACAGGATCGACAATGGGATCGTATAAATTCTGACCCTGATAGTAAATATTCCCGGACAACCTGAAGCCTGGAATCAAATCATTAATGCGATTAAAGCAGCGGAGAATAGTAGTTTTACCGCAGCCAGAAGGTCCGATAAAAGCGGTTACTCGTTTTTGGAGAATGTCCATAGTCACGCCGCGAACTGCCTTAAAATCCCCATAGAAAACATCAATATTTTCAGCATGGATGACTATATCGGTATCAGTCACATTAGCAGTATCGGGAATACTAGCATCCATCATGAGCAGTTAACTCCTGAATTGTTGAGCAATTGTACAAATAGAACCCCCACAACTTGATTAATACAGTTGGGGAATTAATGGGATATATAGCGGGGTGATGAGAGTTAAGGATAACCATGAACATCCCCGCCGTATGGGATTCGGGGGGAGTAGGTTTAATTTTACCAATCATCATGTAATATTGCTATATATGGAGGTTTATGGTTTAGCCAAAACGACCACTAACATAATCATGAGTTCGCTGGTCTTGGGGACAGGAAAAAATGTTTTCAGTGGTATCTACTTCGACTAAATAACCAACGCGCTTACCACCTTCTAGGGCTTCGGCGTTAAAGAAGGCGGTATAATCAGCTACGCGAGAAGCCTGCTGCATATTATGGGTAACAATGACAATGGTATAATGTTCCTTTAGTTCAGCCATCAAATCTTCAATTCGCATGGTGGAAATGGGGTCTAAAGCGGAACAGGGTTCATCCATCAAAATAACATCGGGTTGAACAGCGATCGCCCTAGCGATACATAAACGTTGCTGCTGTCCTCCCGATAGAGAAGTCCCCAACTTTTTCATATTATCCTTAACCTCATCCCAGAGGGCGGCGCTGCGTAGGGCTTTTTCGACCCTCTCATCTAAGTTATCTTTAATCCCATTTACGCGCAAACCATAGGCGACATTATCATAAATGGTCTTAGGGAAAGGGTTAGGCTGCTGAAAGACCATACCAATGCGGCGGCGGACAACAACGGGATCAACTCCCTTATGATAGAGGGGTTGACCTCGGTAATTCAAAAGCCCTTTAACCTCAGCACCAGGAACCAGGTCATTAGTGCGGTTAAAGCAGCGTAAGAGGGTACTTTTACCACAGCCAGAGGGGCCAATAAAAGCGGTAATCTTGCGCTCCAGGATATCCATGTTAACATCCCGGAGAGCGATCGCACCGCTGTAGTAAACCGATAGATTTTTAATCTCAAAAATGCGCCGAGTATTTACGGACACATCACTAATATATTGTTGCATGGTTTCTCCAATTGGTCAAGCTAAAAGAACAGTGAGGCAGAATAGGTGAGCAAAAAAAGGGGGGGGTGGGTAGGTTAAAAGGTTTTTTGGCGGCTGAAATACCGGGCTAAAACGCTGAAAATAAGGACAAGTGACAACAGGACCAAAGCGGCGGCCCAAGCCAAAGCCTGAGATGCTTTGTAGGGAATAATCGAGAAAAAGTAAATCAAGATAGGTAGGGTAGCAACTGGTTCCCAAACATTAGCAGCCCAGAAGTTATTGTTAAAGGAGGTAAACAGTAAGGGTGCAGCTTCTCCAGAGGCGCGGGCGACAGAGAGAACAACACCTGTGACAATAGAAGTTAGGGCGGCGGGTAAGACAATTTGCACTACAGTTTGAAATCGGGTAGCCCCAATACCAGTGGCAGCTAACCGCATTTCATTAGGAACCAATAACAAAGCCTCTTCGGTAGAGCGAATAATAATGGGTAACATCAAGACAGCCAAAGCGACCCCACCGGAAAAAGCGGAAAATCCTCCCATGGGTCTGACGACAATGGAGTAAGCAAATAAGCCACATAAAATGGCGGGAACCCCGGTAAGTACGTTACAGGAGAACTTGACCAAGTAGGCTAACTTAGTGCCGCGACCGAACTCGGCTAGATAAATAGCGGCAATGACACCAAAGGGAACAGCAATCATGGTAGCAATTCCGAGGGTCATTAAGCTACCGATAATGGCATGACCAAAACCGCCCTCAGAGAGGCCGGGAGGGGGTGGTAATTTAGTGAAGATATCGGGAAAGACTAAAGCGCCTACGCCTTTTTGAAAGACGCTAAGGAGGACCCACAGCAAGGGAATGACAACTGTGGCTGCAAAGACCATGGTTAAGACTGTTAAGACCCGTCCCACGAGACGGCGATGGCGAGCCATGGTTTTCTCGCTGATATCGAAACTATCGCCTTCAGAAGGAAAGGAAGGCTGACGACCTAGATTATCCATAATTTATGCTTGCTAAACTTAATCGGGGATTGAGTGAACAAAAAACTCAGGTCAAAGTCAGAAACCTTACTCAATATTCTGAAATCGACGAATGACGAGTTCGGCCAAGATATTGACGACCAGGGATAGGATCATCAGGACTAAACCTGCATACATGAGAGCGGCTACTTGGGTGCGTCCGGCTTCGCCAAACTGGGAGGCGATGAGACCTGTAATGGTTGATCCGGGCTGTAACCATGATATGTTAATGCGGTTGGCGTTACCGACTAGCATGGCGGCTACCATAGTTTCACCCATAGCGCGACCCATTCCCAACATGACGGAACTGATAATCCCAGATAAGCCAGCGGGGATAAGGACTCTGAGAATAGTTTCCCAGCGGGTGGCTCCTAAAGCGAGGGAACCATTGCGGAGGTCTCTGGGTAGGGCTTCAAAGGTGCTACGGGTAATCGAGATGATAATGGGGACGATCATAATGGATAGGACTAAACCGACCAGTAAGAGGTTATTACCGGAGGGGGTAGGGCCACCAAAAAGGGGAATCCAACCGAAGTAGCTGTTGAGAAATCTAAAAACGGGTCTGATCATGGGAATGAGGATAAAAATGCCCCAAATGCCTAAAACCACACTAGGAATGGCTACAATTAGCTCGATCGCAAAAGCGATGGGAGTTGTCACCCATTTGGGAGCAAATCCTTCGGTGAGGAAGACAGCGACCCCAATGCCGAGGGGAACAGCAATTACTAGAGCGATAAAGGCGGTAACTAAGGTTCCATAAATTTGGGGTAGCACGCCATATACGTTGGTTACAGGGTTCCAGGTTGTATTGACTAAAAAACCGAGACCAAATTCGCGAATGGCGGGGGTAGCCTCGATCGCAGTTTGTAAGATTACCCAAAGTAAAACGGCTCCGGCACCAATAGCCAGGAGTAGGGTTAATCCCCAGAAGCCGATATCGATGACTCTAATGGTGCTGGTTCGTTTTTCCAGGCTACGGCTAGTGAATTGATTTGATGGATCAACCAGGGTCATGATGTTGTTTTGTCTCCACTTTGATTAGTTGAGTATTTACAGGAAGGAGCGATCGCCAAAATGTTCAGGAAGTAACTGGGACTAGGAAAGTGTGGGAGTAGTTGTCAGTTATCCATTGAACCGGAAAAGGCTAACGGAGTGGTTTGTTAACACACCCAGACTCTGGGCTATATATCCCAACTCGATAAAAGTTTCGGTAGTAGGAGTACCAAAAATGTGGCACTCCTGAATTGTCTAAGGGAATCTGTTAGTTGGCATTTACGGTGTCAAAGACAGCTTTAATCCTTTGTACTAAAGGATCGGGGGTGGGAACAAAAAGGAGTTCTTCTGCTAAGGCTCTGCCTTCTGGACCTAAAGACCATTCAAAAACCTGACGCAGAGCTTGCCATTTGGCATCGTCTTCATAGTTTTGATAGATCATTACCCAAACTAGACCGACAATGGGGTAAGACTCAGCACCGGAGGGGTCAGGAACTAGCAAAGCAAAGTTATCGGGTACGGGTTCATCAAGTAAGGCTTTAGCTGCTGCTTCTGGAGATGGGGTGATAAAGTTTCCGGCTTGGTTTTCGATTAAAGCTGAGTCAATGTTGTTGAGGGCTGCGTAGGCATAAGATAGGAATCCAATGGCTCCCTCGTTTTGCTGAATGGCCGCGGCTACACCTTCGTTTCCTTGACCACCAATACCTATAGGCCAGTCTACGGAGGTGCCGACACCAGCAGGCCAGTCAGGACAGACTGTATTGATGTGGTTAGTAAATACAAAGGTGGTTCCACTACCGTCGGAACGATGAGCGAAGATAATGGGTAGGTTAGGAAGATTGAGGTTGGGGTTATCGGCGGCGATCGCCGGATCAGTCCATTGGGTAATCTGTCCGGTCACGATACCACAGTAGGCTTGCCGAGATAGTCTCAGTTGGAGGTTCTCAACTCCGGGTAGGTTATAGGAGAAGGAAACAAACCCTCCGGTTAAGGGAAGTTGAATGGGATCGTGACCGTGGGCGGCGATGAAGGATTCTGTGCGAGTGGCGGAGTCTGTGATTGGTGCTTCACTGGCTCCGAAGTCTACTGTGCCATTGATGTACTGCTCTAAACCAGCCCCACTTCCGACGGACTGATAACTAACTTGTACGTTGGGGTCTACCTGGCGGTTATAGGCATCAAACCAACGTTGAAATAGGGGGGCGGGGAAGGTCGCCCCAGCGCCGCTAATGGATATCCTTTGGCCGCGAGTTTCTCCTTCTTGGGGACCGGGAGCGCAGGCGGTTGCTCCCAATAGTATTGGTAGGGAGGCTACTGCTAAAAGGACTTTGCGATTGAGAACCATGAAAAATACGTCCACTTGGTGAAACGACTAGGAAATCAGATGAACAATAACCGATTAAGGTTCTGGTTTAATTTGATACTCAGGTACAAAAACAGACTTTAAGCCCGATACCTACACAAGAAATTACCACAAGATTGATGACTCCACAAGGGGAGTTTATGGTTAGAAAAAAATCTAAAGATTTAGCTTAACTTGGTTTTTCTGTCAAGGATAACCTAACCTTAAACTAATCTTAATCAAGGCTAACTTGACTATAGGTGGCTGGTATGGTGCTGTTTTTATTAAATTCTAATTGGGGGGAACATCTTATGTCAAAGAAAGGCGGCTTATTTAGTCTGATCTGTGGGGAGATTGATAAATTTTAGTAGCACCTAACTTTACCAGGGGGAGGAAAATTAATGAATAATTAACAATTGCCATCTATGGCCACGGGGTGGGGTTGCCATTGAGCTTGGGGTGAGATGATGCTAGGATGGGGAGATTAAGGTAATTACGCAGTTTAAGGCTTAATCGTGGTTCAAGCACTGCCATCAACTAACCGTCAGTCCCAACTCAATGCTGAGTCTTGGTCGCTTACACCTACGGGTCAGACAACAGAGCAACTATTGCAGTGGCTCAATTCCCTGGCTGACCGGGTAATTGGGGGCGATCGCATTGGTCGAGAAGAGGCGATCGCACTGACTAAGATCGAAGGAAATGATCACATTCTGCTGCTGTGTGAGGCGGCGGACCGAGTACGTCAAGCCTGTTGTGGCATAATGGTAGATTTATGTAGCATTATTAATGTCAAGTCGGGGAACTGTTCGGAAAATTGCAGTTTCTGTTCCCAGTCGGTTCACCACCCTGGGGAAAATTCGCCTATTTATGGGCTAAAATCTCCAGAGGAAATTCTGGCTCAGGCGAAAGCTGCTGAAGAAGCTGGGGCGAAACGGTTTTGTTTGGTTTCTCAGGGACGGGGTATTAAGTACAATAGCCCCAAGTCTAGTGAGTTTGAACAGATCCTAGAGACGGTTCGCCGTATTCAGGCGGAAACTTCCATTAAACCCTGTTGTGCTTTGGGAGAAATTACCCCAGAACAGGCTCAGGCTTTGGCGCAAGCAGGTGTGACTAGGTACAATCACAATCTGGAATCTTCCGAAAGTTTTTACGGTAATATTGTGACGACTCATAGTTGGCACGATCGCGTTGAAACTGTGAAAAATATCAAGGCTGCTGGTATTCAAGCCTGTACGGGTGGCATTATCGGTATGGGGGAAAGCTGGGAAGACCGTGTTGACCTGGCTTTAGCATTGCGGGAACTTGAGGTAGAGTCGGTTCCGATTAATCTACTTAACCCCCGTGAAGGAACCCCTTTGGGGGGGCGCTCCCGTCTTGACCCATATCAAGCACTGAAAGCGATCGCTATTTTTCGCCTGCTCCTCCCAGAGCAAATTTTGCGATATGCAGGGGGACGGGAAGCTGTTATGGGAGAATTACAAGGGTTAGGTCTGAAAGCGGGGATTAATGCCATGCTGATCGGACATTACCTAACTACTATGGGTCAACCTCCCGAAAGCGATCGGGCTATGTTAGAGTCTCTCGGTCTTGAGGGTGGAGAGGCTCCTATTCCCGGACAAAAACCCAACCATAAACACCAGACTAAAACTTCAGTATAACTCCCTGACAATTGATACCACCAGTTGAATTTTTATGGGCGATCATTGGCGTACTTCTGACTATCGGTGGCACCTTCTTGGAAGCGTTTGTCACCGACCCCTCTAGCCTTTGGAGTCAGCCTAACATTCAGATACATTCCTTGGGTGTTACCTATCAGATCGGAGCAGTTCTACTGGTGGGGTGTATGGGGGGAAAAAATGCGGCGGCTATGTCTCAAATTGCCTATCTAGCCTTGGGTTTGACGGTTTTACCTGTTTTTTCCCAAGGCGGCGGCTTTGGCTACCTCGCAGAGCCTACCTTTGGCTATCTATTGGGTTTTGTTCCCGGTGGTTGGGTCTGTGGTTTTTTGGCTTTTCGTAATCATCCTAAGTTGGAATTGCTGGGATTTAGCTGTCTGTGTGGATTGATTACTATTCACTTGGTGGGGATACTTTATCTGGTTGCTACTCATTTGATGAATGATGTAGGCGATCGCATAATTCCACTCATGACGGCTATTCACAGCTATTCTCTTACTCCCCTCGGTGGTCAGTTGGCTGTGGCTTGTGCGGTAACTGTTATATCCTATGTCCTCCGGGGGTTAATGTTTTATTAACTCAAAATTATCCTCCATGGGATTTAAAAAAAACTCGACTTTTTGGATAGCTGCAACTATCAGTTTGGTGATAGATCATTTGACTAAGTTTTGGGTCGTGCAGACTTTTGAGTTGACTACCCCTCCCCAAACTGTCCCCATTTTACCCGGTATTTTTCATATTACATATGTCGTTAATACTGGGGCGGCTTTTAGTTTGTTCAGCAATGGCGGTGTTTATTGGCTGCGTTGGTTGTCTCTGCTGGTTAGTCTGGGATTAATGCTTTGGGCTTGGTTTGGCCCTCGGCTCATTTCCTGGGAACAGTGGGGATATGGTTTGATTCTTGGCGGCGCTTTGGGTAACGGTATCGATCGCTTTGTTTCTGGTCATGTGGTCGATTTCTTCGATTTCCGCCTGATTCAATTTCCTGTGTTTAATGTCGCTGATATTTCTATTAATGTCGGGATTATCTGTTTGCTGATCGCTGCTTTTCAGCCCCATTCTCACCCATAATTTTTCTGGTCAAGGGGTTGACATCGACCGCCGCTTTCTGTTATGATATTGACATATCCTAAATAATAAGAAATAGGGAAAAATAAAAAAATTGCAACTATCCCATTATGATAAAAGTATAGCGCAAGGCAGCCGCAAAAGCAACCCCCCTCCCCAAAAAGCGAAAATTTTTAACATTTCTTAATTTTTTGTTACAAAACTTAACAATATACTATGTATGATAGATGAAAGTGGAGCATTGAGTGTAATAGCGGGCCAATGGTAGTAAATGAATTGTTAGCAGCAGAATCGATAATAACAGAATCGGTGAAGGGTGAGGGAGACTATGATATAGCAATTGTGGGGGGTGGTATTGTGGGGGCGACAGTAGCGTGTAGCCTAAGAAATTCTGGGTTAAGAATAGCACTAATTGAACCTCAGCCAAAAGCGATCGCCGCCAGTCGTCGCCAAGCCTATGCTTTAACGTTACAAACTGGGCGCATTTTAGATGATATCGGGGTGTGGGGAGACATTCTCCCCAAAATAACGACATTTTATCAAATTAGTCTGAGTGATAGCGATCATCCAAATGTGATCAATTTTGAACCGAGGGACTTAGGGACGGAAGCATTAGGATATGTGGGAGAACATTCGATTATCCTAACAGCAATGCAAAGGTTTCTGGAAGATTGCGCCGAGGTGCATTGGTGGTGTCCAGCGACAGTGAAACAAGTTAATTATTATAGCGATCGCGCCGAAATCGAGGTAGAAAATGGGGAGGGAATTAAGACCATTAAAGCGAGGTTAGTCCTAGCTGCTGATGGTGCTAAATCTCCCTTGCGTGAAGCCTCTGGAATTAAGACGAAAGGTTGGAAATATTGGCAGTCCTGTATAGCGTTTACGATTCAAACAGAAAAACATCATAATAATGTAGCATTTGAAAAATTCTGGTCAAGCGGACCGATGGGAGTTTTGCCGCTACCGGGAAATCGCTGTCAAGTGGTGTTAACTGCGCCCCATAGCCAAGCCCATGAGTGGCAAAAAATGGATAAAGGGGAGTTTTTGGAATTGCTAGAATATCGGACGGGTGGAGTTTTGGGGCGCTTAGAATTATTGAGCGATCGCATAGTGTTTCCCGTGCAATTGATGCAAAGCGATCGCTATGTTAATCATAGATTAGCGTTAGTAGGAGATGCGGCGCATTGTTGTCACCCGGTGGGAGGTCAAGGGTTAAATATGGGGATTCGTGATGCTGGTGCGATCGCCGAAATTGTGAAAAAGGCTTATCAAGCGGGTGAAGATATTGGCGACATGAAAACTCTCAACCGATATCAGAAATGGCGGCGGGGAGAAAACCTGTTAATTTTGGGGTTTACGGATTTTCTGGATCGGATGTTTTCGGGGAATTGGCGACCTAAAGTTATCTTGCGTCGTTGGGGACTTTGGGGATTAAAAAAAATCCGACCTTTGCGTTATTTGTCATTACGAATAATGACGGGATTATTTGGACGCGCGCCCCAAATTACTGAATGTAAGTAAATAGGGAGTTATCAATTATGGGGGTGGGGGTGATGCTGAGGGGTTGATTTTTGACCAAGGGTGGGAGTATCTTAAAAGCGATCGCTATATATCAGTAATTTAGACCATGATTATCAATCGTCGCCAATTTTTAAAAACTTCTGCTTTTCTGGGGGGGTCTTTACTGCTAGATAAGTTGAGAGGTCCGGCGGCTGTAGCTGCTAATGAGTTAGCTACACACCCTGATCAAATTATTATGCAGTTAGACTGGAAATATAATGCCCAATTTGCTGGGGTGTTGCTGGCTGATTATTATAATCTCTATAAAAGCAGTGGTTTGGCGGTAGAAATTAGACCGGGAGAAACGGCGATGATTGTAACTAATCAAGTAGCCAAAAATCCGGCGATTATTGGTTGTGGTGAACAGGATATTATTATGAATGCCCAAATTGCGGGTCAACCGATAAAAGCTATAGCTACGATGTTCCAAAATTCCCCTTTGGGGTTAATGTCGATGCCAAATAGTCAGATTTATGACTTACAAGATTTAATCGGGAAACGGGTAGGAATGGAGGGGGAAAGTTACTCGATTATGCAAATGGCTATGGGTTATGATAACATCCCCTCCCATGCCATTGAAATTATCCTAGTTTCAGGAGAGGAAAAACATGATCTGCTACTGAGGGGTGAAGTAGATGCTGTACAATGTTATATTGTAGACGAACCGATTGGATTTGCTGCCAAAACCGGGATTACACCTAACATTATTAAATTTAGTGATTATGGTTATGATGCCTATGTTCAGGTAATTTTTGCCCATAATGAACTATTACAATACCACCCGGAAATAGTGCAGAAATTTTTAGAGGTGACATTTGCGGGTTGGCGGTTGGCTTTGGATGATGTGGAAAAGGCGGCGAAAATTATTGTTAATAATTATGCAGAACCCGGTGGAGAGTATGACGATTTAGATTATCAAATAGCTTCTCTGAAACAGGTAGCTAATTATGTCACTGGGGGACTTACAGATAAGAATTTAGGGAAAATAAATAGCGATCGCTGGCAAAGTATGGCTGCCAAATTCGAGAAGTATGGTATCATAAATGATGTGCCATTATTCTCTAATTCAGTAGATGATAGATTTATCAATTAATAATTAATAATTAATAATTAATAATTAATAATTAATAATTAATAATTAATAATTAATTATTGTAGGGGCGGGTTCTGCTGTCAACTCAACTCTCCAAAACCATATTAATAAACCCGCCCTCCGGGTTCTGCTGTCAACTCAACTCTCCAAAACCATATTAATAAACCCGCCCTCCGGGTTATGCTGTCAACTCAACTCTCCCAGACAATATTAATAAACCCGCCCTCCGGGTTGGGCTGTCAACTCAACTCTCCCAGACAATATTAATAAACCCGCCCTCCGGGTTGGGCTATTAATAAACCCGCCCTATGTGACCAGGGAATTAATGGATCAATAAGTTGTAGGGGCGAAACATTTTTTGCCCCTACTGGTGAGTGAGGGCGAAAAGGATAATTTACCCTCGTTTTTGGTGATGCTGGATAGCCTAAAAGCCGTTACGACCCCAGACAACCATTGAAATGGAGAAAGTAAAGACGACTAACAATCCAACCCAACCTAATGACAAAATATCCATAGTAGTATTTTACAAAACCAGATGAAAATTGACTTCAGAGGCTATCATATCCTGAAATTGAGCCAGTCGCATCCATCTTCTAACTTTAGTCCGGCTGAACGCATACAGTCCCTAGTGGCGGGTATTTGGGCGGGTGTTTCTGTAGGGACGATCGCCCTAATGATGGAGTTGACCGTTAGTGGTATCCTAGGAGAGGGGCTACCCTTGGATGTGCATTTAATCGTCAAGGGAGCGATCGCCATAATTAGTGGCTTTCTCTTCGGTGTGACTTATCGCTACACCGTCCGCCGCGATAATAACCCGCAACTGAAACTAGGGGTGGTGTTTGCTTTCGGTCTAGTCCGGGGGTTGGCTATATGGGATATAGCGCCCCAACCTCTCGCACAAATGGCCCTCTGGGTGGTAGAAAATTTAGTGATGTTTGCAGTAGGGGGAATTATGGTAGAGATAGGGATGCGGCGGGGTTGGATTAAATACTTTTCCTCAGAGGGGGAGTGATCAAAGGTTTACCAGGTTATAGATATACTGTGAACTCCATTAAAATCCTGTCAGAAGAAGTCGTTGACCTGATAGCCGCAGGAGAAGTGATAGACTCAGTGGCGGCGGTGGTGCGGGAATTGGTAGAAAATGCCATTGATGCGAAGGCGACGCGGATATCAGTTTCTCTATGGCCGCAACAATGGCGAATTGAGGTGGCAGATAATGGGGAGGGTATGAATTTAGCCAACCTGAAACTAGCTGCCCTGGCTCATAGTACCAGTAAAATTGCGACAGCGAGGGATTTATTAAAGATTAGCAGTTTAGGGTTTCGGGGAGAAGCGCTGCACAGTATCGCGCAACTGTCTGATTTAGAGATTCTCAGTCGCCCTGGTTTTTCCTCGTCCCCAAGTTCAGGATGGCGGGTAGTGTATAACCATCAGGGAGAGACGGAAATGGTGGAAGCGGTGGCGATCGCACCTGGTACTGTAGTAAGAGTGAGTAATCTGTTTGCTAACTGGTCTTCGCGCCGCACAGCCGGACCGACAGCGACCCAACAATTGCGGGGGGCGCAGCTGTTGTTACAACAGATAGCGCTGTGTCATCCCCAGGTGACATGGCAAATTCACCAAAACGATCGCCCCTGGCTCAGGTTTGGGCCAGCGATGACCACCCAACAGATGCTACCAGAATTTATTAGGGGTATCAGGGCGGGGGATCTGCAATATTTAAAAATGGATGTAGACCCCCCCGAATCGGTAGAAGAGTGCCATGAAAACCTATCGAAATCATGGTTAGAGGTGGTGATTGGCTTGCCCGATCGCGCTTCACGTGGCCGCAAGGATTGGGTTAAGATAGGAGTTAATGGTCGTATGGTGCGATCGCCCGAATTGGAGCCTACGATATTATCGGCTTTTGCTCGTACCTGTGGGCGCGATCGCTATCCGATTTGTTTTGTGCATCTGCATATCGACCCCGCCTTAATTGATTGGAATCGCCATCCTAGCAAAGCCGAGATTTATTTACATTATCTCAAACACTGGCAAGATCAAATTCACCTAGCCATTGATCAGACTCTCAAGCTGAACCCAGAAAGTCTCTCAGCGGGGGTTAATCCCATCGAGAAGCTGTTGCGCGTCTCGGAAGATACTGCCTCATACCGAACCCGCCCCACCCCCCTAGAATCAGCGGAAAACCCCCAGAGAATTGATGTTCCCAAACTAAAAGCGATCGGTCAAATTCACAATACCTATATTGTGGCCGAACACCCAGAGGGTTTGTGGTTAGTAGAACAACACATTGCCCACGAAAGGGTAATTTATGAACAATTATGCAGGCGTTGGCAAGTAATCCCCCTGTCAACTCCGATCATCTTAGCGAATTTGTCCGAGGCGCAACTAGAACAACTAACCCGCCTCAATTTGGAAGTTGACCCCTTTGGGGAGGGACTCTGGGCCATCCGAAGCGCCCCAGAAATTCTGTGCGATCGCCCAGACTGTCAAGAAGCGCTGATTGAACTAAGCCATGGCGGCGATTTACAGGCTGCCCAAGTAGCCACCGCTTGCCGCAGTGCTATTCGCAACGGCACGCCCCTAAGTTTAACCGAAATGCAAACCCTATTAGATCAATGGGTGACTACCCGTTCCCCCCGGACTTGTCCCCACGGTCGTCCGATTTTCCTAAGTTTAGAGGAATCTTCCCTAGCCCGATTTTTCCGTCGCAGTTGGGTGATTGGCAAAAGTCATGGCCTATGATGATATGGGGATAATGACCCTGAGTAATTATCGACGAAAAGCTACTTAATATAAACATGACTTTTGCGGAACCAAGACAACAGTTTTATGAGGAGATTAGCCAGCCAGAAAATCAAATAGATTTGGCTAAGGCTGCCCTATATATTGCCCGAGAACATCAGCCATATTTTAACCATTTAGAATATCTGCAACACTTAGATAGGATGGCGGCGGATGTGTTAGAGAGACTGGAAAAGCCGGCTTATCCCCTGCGGATAATTAAGGCGATTAATCATTACCTTTATGATGAATTAGGATTTCGGGGTAATCGGACTGAATACTATGACCCGAAAAATAGCTTTTTCAATCAGGTGATAGACCGTCGGACTGGTATTCCGATTACGATGTCCTTGGTGTATTTAGAGATAGCGAAACGCATGGATTTTCCGATGGTGGGAATTGGGATGCCGGGACATTTTCTGATTAAGCCAGAATTTGAAGATGCGGGGATTTATGTTGATGCGTTTGGACGGGGAGAAGTGCTATTCCCCGAGGACTGTGAGCTGAGATTGTCGGAAATTTATGGACAGCCGATGAAATTACGGCCGGAATTTCTCAATCCGATCGCACCACGGCAATTTTTAAGGCGGATGCTGCAAAATCTGAAGGCAATTTATATGAATGTTGGGGAATTTGAGGAGGCGCTGAAGGTAGTGGAGAGGATTGTGATCTTGTCTCCTGATGATATTAAAGAAAAGCGCGATCGCGGTCTTATTTACTATCAACTGTATCGCTGGTCAGAGGCTCGCTGTGACTTAGAAGATTATCTTAACCACCTTCCAACTGCTCAGGATGCTGGTATAATTCAGCAGTTACTAGATAGAATGGACTTGGATATCTGAATCGTTTAATTAGTAAGGATTTGGGGAACCATTCAACCTGTCTAGTAAACCTATAAAACAGATAGGGTTATCAACCTGAACTTACAGCCGTGTGTCCCACGGTCAAAGGGTAGGCTGATTGATAAATTGACCTCTTCTGGGGGGAAGCCGATCCTCCTGACCGCCAAATCGGCTAAGTCGCTTTTTAGTAGTGACAATCACTAGGCGGTTTCCAAGCTACTGGAGATATTGCATGAACTTTTCGCTAAAATCTTTTCGTCAGGGACTTCGTAGCCCTTACAGTGTCTTCACCAAAGGGATCTCTAAATATATATCCCTGAGTTTAGTGATGATTGTAGGAATCACTGCTAGTCTGACAATTTTCATGAGTCGCCCGGCTCCTGCAGTCGAAGCGATCCAATTAATTTACGGCCCCGCTAGTATTTCCTTAGAGTTTCAAGATTTGGAGACATTTGCTGAAACTGGGGAAAAGTCTAACCAACTGAACTCTTTATTTACTTTGGCGGAACTGAGTGATTCTCAAATTACCACTTTCCGCAATGCTCTGAATTTTGGGGTAAATGTTCCCACAGATACAGTTAATAGCCTGTTAGGTTCGAGTTATGGTCGATTAGCTGTGGGGGCCTTTAGTCTGTTTATTAATCCTGGTAGTTCTATTGATAACATTGTTGATGATGTACTGTCGGCTTTGCGAGATTCAACTCGAGATGGTCGGTTAACCATGTTGGATGTGGTTTTAGGGTTCCAATCGGTTGATACGATCACGGTAGATGTCAATAATCTGATGAGTTTGTATGATGACGTTAGTGAACTAGGAGAACAAGCGATCGAGTTTTTGAGAGCTCAACCAGAAATTCGACAACTGATTTGTAATTAGGTAGGAAGGAATCCCCAAGGCTTGAGACTGGGGATACTCTCGGAGTAATTAGATTGTCAGACAATGGGGGATCTTTCTCGTGTATGGGGGAGGTTCCCTTTTTATCTGGGAAGCGATCGCTATAGGTTTTGCTGTTCTTCTGCTACTCGCTTCAACCGTCGCAATTGAGCTTCCATGTCCGCCTTAGTCCAAGGGGCGGCGAACCGATTAAAACCAAAGGCAATTAAGGGGTTATTAATCTCAAATTCAAAGCGATTTAATAAGTAAGTTCCCTGGGATTGGGGTTGACATTCCCAGCGATCGCATCCTTGGAAAAATCCATCAAATCCCCAGACAATTAGCCCCGGTTCTCTTTCCAGGACAATACTCTCTAAGGTAGGTTGAATAATAGGAATTTGAATAACAAAGCGGGAACGTCCCCCTACATCAGTATCCCAATCGCCCACTGGGTCACAACGGAGGGCGGGATTTAACCAACGACGCATCAAATGGCGATCGGTAATACAGCGTTCAACCGTAGTGGCGATCGCTTTAATGTGAATAGACTGTTCAAATACTTGACGAGATGACATCCTAAGCCTCAAGCTATATTCAGAACGTTATCCGTTGAACGAACTAATGTCCACCCCAACGGTGAGATCAAACAAGTTTGTACACACAGAGGTTTAACTCATCTGTAGGCATTTTATAACAATCGGAACCAGTGACGAAAACTGATGAGCATAGATTTACTGGTGAATCTCACCTGGATTTGAGTTCAACATCATCACCGAGGAAAATAACAGAGTTGATCAAATTTTGCTAGTTTCCTTCCCTGGGGAGATGTTAGGGGGATAATTATTCTGTTAGATTGTAAAACTTTAGAACCCATCTACAAAGATTATGATTGAAACTTCGTGTATAATTCCCAATCCCTTGGGGATAGGAATAGGGAACCTATCCCATTTAAGTTTAGCTCAAGAGGGTTCATCACCGAATCCCGTTGATGACTTGATGAATTTTCGCCTGGGGGATATATCCCTGGTAGATTTTGGGACAGCCCTTTTGATTCTGTTAGTTGGCTACCTACTTGCTCTTTTCGCGGCTTCATTGGTCAAAAAGCTACTCAAAAAGACCGATATAGATAATAAACTGGTCAGTTGGATTTCTGGGTCTACGGAAGGCGGTGAGGACTTTCCCGTAGAAAAATGGGCAGGGACCCTAGTTTTCTGGGTTATCTTTATTTTTGCGATTATTGGTTTCTTTGACCGACTCCAGTTAACTTCTGTTTCCGCTCCCCTGACTACCCTGTTGAATGAAATCACCCGCTACATACCTAGGATATTAGGGGCAGCCGGATTGTTAGGGGTGGCCTGGGTATTGGCTACCATTTGCCGAACCTTGATGATTAAGTTCCTGGATATGTTCAGGCTGGATGAGCGACTCAACCAGCAGGTTCCCCATGGGGCAAACGAGAGCCATTTTTCTCTGAGTCACACCTTGGGAAATGCCATTTATTGGTTTATTTTCCTGCTGTTTCTGCCCATGATTCTTAGCACTTTGGAGTTAGCTGGGTTGCTATCTCCGGTGCAGACGATGGTCAATCAAATCCTGTCGAGTCTACCCAATATCCTGAAAGCCTTAGTTATTGCGGCAGGTGGTTGGCTTTTGGCTCAAATCGTCAGTCGCATTGTTACCAATTTATTGGCTGCTGTTGGTTTTGATCGTCTCAGCAATCAGTTGGGATTAGAAAGGGCGATGGGGACTACATCCCTATCTTCTGTGCTAGGCACAATTGTTTATGTTGTGCTGATGATTCCTATTGCCATCTCAGCCCTGCAAGCGCTCCAGATTAATGCGATTTCTGACCCAGCGATTTCGATGCTGAATCAGATCTTTAATGTCATTCCCCAAGTTTTCATTGCGGGTGTGATATTGGTGTTGGCTTATATGTTTGGGGTGATTGTCCGAGATTTGGTGACTAACCTGCTAACCAATCTGGGTTTTAACAATATCTTTGTTTGGTTGGGAATTGAATCTAAGGCTAGTCCGGTTTCTACCCCAACTCAGACCACAGAAGAGGATGAGGTGATAGATGATAAGCCTGTGACCAGTGCCACGAAGCAAACACCTTCGGAAATCGTGGGTGTGATTGCTTTGGTAGGTGTGATGTTCTTTGCGGTAGTGACGGCTACGGACATTTTGGGCTTAACTGCTTTAACTTTGATTGTTGAGCAGTTGTTAATCATTGCTGGCCGAGTGCTATTGGGTGTGATCATTTTTGGCATTGGTTTATACTTGGCTAACTTGGCTCATAATTTGATATCGAGTTCCGGCACTTCTTCGGCTAAATTGCTGGCTCAGGCTGCCCGCATTGCTGTTATTATCTTTGTGGGTGCTATGGCACTTCAGCAAATGGGAATTGCTAGTGATATTGTGAATTTGGCTTTTGGCTTGCTACTGGGTGCGATCGCTGTTGCTATTGCGATCGCCTTTGGTTTGGGAGGTCGCGATGTAGCATCGGAGCAAATTCGTGAGATCATCTCTCGCTTAAAACAGTAAAGGCGCGATCGCCTCTTAGGGGCAGGTTATCACCCTGCCTCTACTGTTTATTCTGCCATTTCGATCGCAGCTTCCGCCTCTAAAACCACGTTGCGTAGTCTATCTAATAAATCTCTGTCTACGGAAGACCATAACCCTCGCTGGTGTGCTTCTAGTAACCTTTCCCCCATATCCCGCAACGCCCAAGGATTCTTTTCGCGGACAAAATTTTGGACTTGTGCATCTAATATATAAGCCTCAGCTATCCCCCCATACATAAAATCATCAACACATTGGGCGGTAGCATCATAAGCGAATAAAAAATCTACTGTAGCCGCCATTTCAAAAGCCCCCCGATAACCGTGTCGCATCGCCCCAGCAATCCATTTAGGATTCACCACCCGCGACCGATATACCCTAGCGATTTCCTCCCGCAACTGTCGGACTTTGGGATTTTCTGGGAGAGAATTATCACCAAAATAAGTATCGGGATTTTCGCCTCGGAGAACCCGCACCGCGGCCGTCATCCCTCCCTGAAATTGATAATAATCATCGGAGTCCAAAATATCATGTTCTCGATTATCCTGATTGTGTAAAACCACCTGCATTTGTTGGAGACGGTTAGCAAAGGCTTGGGGGGCAGAAATTCCCTGACCGCCAGTATAAGCATAACTACTCCAATTCAAATAAGCGCGCGCCAGGTCGCTGTCATCGGTCCAATTTTGGGCTTCAATTAATCCTTGTAACCCAGCACCATAGGCCCCCGGTTTTGACCCAAATACCCGCAAACGCGATCGCATTTTAGCTTCATCTTCCGTCAAACCTTCCTCCACCCCAGCGGTAGTTTCCTGATAGACCGTGGCGGCGATCGGGTTTTCTGAGGGGGTTTCTGATAACTGAGAAACCATCTCCACAGCGCGATCGAATAAGTCGATTAAATTGGGGAAAGCATCTCTAAATAACCCAGAAATGCGTAAGGTGACATCAACCCTGGGTCGTCCCAATATGGAAATCGGCAAAATTTCAAAATCCACCACTCGCCGGGACGCACCCTCCCAGACTGGTTGTACCCCTAACAAGGCTAAAGCCTGGGCGATATCATCTCCCCCCGTCCGCATGGTGGAAGTTCCCCACACAGATAGCCCTAGAGTTTGGGGATATTCTCCATGATCCTGGGTGTATTTTTCTACCAAGGCTTCGGCTGCTAACTGACCGACCCGCCAAGCGGTTTCTGTGGGAATGGCGCGAATATCGACCGCGTAGAAATTCCGTCCGGTGGGGAGAACATCAGGTCGTCCACGAGTCGGCGCACCGGATGATCCACTGGGAATATAGCAGCCGTCAAGTCCCCTTAATAGGTTCTGAATTTCACGATCGCATTTTTTCAGATTGGGGAGGAGGATATTTTCGATCCAAACTAATTCTTGGCGGGTCAATTCCCCTGGGAATTCCTGACTATTTTGGCTGATTAATTGGTCGATTAAAATCGCGGCTTGGTCTTCGATTAAGGCGATCGCATCCCCGACTGTCCTACAGATTTCACTGTTTTTCTGGTCGCCTTCCACCTCCCATAAATCCCCCGGATTAGCTGTTAATGGGTCTAATTCCCAACCCCAATCTTGAGCGATCGCCCTGGTTAAACCCCATCGATTTTGGCTGGGATGACGGGCTATGGCTATGATTAAATCCCGCAATTGTCTCCCTTCTGGACAGCGCCCCAAAATATGTAAACCGTCGCGGATTTGACTTTCTTTTAGTTCACATAAATAACCGTCAATTGTGCCAAATAATTCCGACACCATTTCCCCGTCAGAGATGCCCAAATCCCGGTCTAACTTTTCCTTGCGGATTAACTCCACAATGCGATCGCTGATAGTTTTTAACCGAGATGGATCTAATACTTGAGCCTCATAATACTCGTCAATTAACCCTTCTAATTGTTGCAAAGGTCCATATAATTGAGCCCTAGTCATTGGCGGCGTTAAATGGTCTAAAATTACCGCCTGCGATCGGCGTTTCGCTTGGGAACCTTCCCCAGGGTCATTAACAATAAACGGATAGAAATTCGGTAAAGGTCCCAGGGCGATTTCTGGGTAACATTCCTCCGACAGTCCTACCCCTTTACCCGGTAGCCATTCTAAGTTACCATGTTTCCCTACATGAACCACCGCATGAGCCTCAAAGTGGTTTCTTAGCCACTCATAAAAAGCCAAATATTCTGGGGTCGGTTCCAAGTCCGGCGCGTGATAATTCAGACTCGGATCAATATCATAACCTCGTGATGGTTGAATCCCCACAAAAACATTGCCAAATTGTACCCCAGCAATCGGTAATATCTCCGGCGGATTCTCAAAAAAATGCACCCCCCAACGTTCTTTAATTCCCCCTTGCACAACGGCGGGTAAAGTGTTAAAATAAGTCAGGTAGTCTTGCCATTTTAAAAACTGCTTAACTTCCCGAAAATCTCGCCCTTCTGGGTCGTTAGTCACTCCCCTGGTCAGTTCCTGAATCAGATCATCTCCGGTAAGGGGAAAATCGCTGACGGTATATCCGGCTAATTTTAAAGCCTGGAGAATTTCTACACAACTGGCGGGGGTATCTAGTCCGACACCATTGGCGAGGCGACCGTTACGGGTGGGATAGTTGGCTAAAATTAGGGCGATGCGCCTTTGGTGGGTGGGGGTTTCTGAGAGTTTGACCCAGTTGGCGGCGAGGTCGGCTACAAATTCTATGCGATCGCTTTTGGGTTGATAATGAACAATATCTGTTTCTAGTCTGGTATCGCTATTTTTGACAGTTTTAAAGGAAATTGGGCGGGTAATAATGCGGCCGTCTACTTCTGGTAAAGCGATATTCATCGCCACATCACGGGGAGGTAATCCGAGGGGACTTGATTGCCATCTCTGTTCGCTAATACCACTCAGAATGGCTTGTAATGTGGGGATATCTAAAGAAAACAGAGGGGCGCTGGGTAGGTCGGAATTATCCAGGGATGAAATCGAGAAACTTGTGGTATTTATTAAGAGTCTGGCTTTGGTTAAATAGGCGATCGCCTCCTGTTGGATTTCTGGATCTCGCAAGGATGAAACAAACAGGGGAACCGGGTTAAGTTGACGAGCCGCCAAGGCTTGACAAAGGCTATCAATGGGGGCAGTATTTCCTGATAGATAATGGGCGCGATAGAATAATATTCCCACTTCCCGATAGTTAGAGACGGGGGACAGCGCGCGCCACGGATAACGACCGACCCTGGGAATGGCTACAGGTGGCGGCGGGTTGTAATTAGTGGCTAAATAGCGATCGCTTATATATTGCAAAGCTGCGATCGTATTTTCTACCCCTCCCTCACTAAAATATTGCCAAACTCGGTTAGCTACAGTTAGGGGAACCGTAGACTGAGTAATTAAATCCGGGTCGCCGCCATCATCTCCCGGTAAAATAATCAATTCTACCCCTTTAGTTTCCGCGATTTCCGCCAAAACTTCCAAACCATAGGACCAATAGGAACGTCCCCCCAACAGTCGCAAAACTACAACCTTCGCCTGAGATAAGACCTCCTCAGCATAGGTGTCTATAGTAAGCTGCTGTTGCAGGTTCAGCAAATTAGTTACTCGTAAATTGGGAAAGTCTGAGGGTAACTCAGCTATGGCTGCTGCTAAGGTTTGAATTTCTGTATCCGCTGCAGTTAAAACAATAATTGGCGCGGCAGTTTGTTCAATAAAGATAACCCCCTCTGTATCGGGGTTCCAGCCTCCTGGTATCGCTGCAATTCTGTGCATCTTATTTATACCCAATCATCACTATCTCGGTTTTTAGCGCGGTAAACATGACCCTCAGCATGAATGGCGCGAGTTTTCTCAAAGAGGCTGTCTTCCGTGTAATTCCACATTTGCAAAAGTCGATCTAGGTCTTTTTGGATATCCCAAGCGCCGGGGAACCCCTGGTAACGGATTTTCAGACGCGCAAGTTCCGCCAGTTCTAAGTCTCCCGGTGACTGATTGGCCAAAAGCTGATCAACCATTCGGCGATCGCTTTTGTACTGGGGGTGTTTCTGTTGGCGATCGTCCATCTTGGCAGCATTCCTAGAACTCAGGTTAATTATAGCCCCAGTTAAGCATTATTACCAGATAGGTCTAGCCAATGGGGGGCAGGTGGGGGCAATTAATGAATCCGTAAAATCCCCTATTTTCCAGTGATTAATGATTTCCTAGTTATCCCATTTTGCGATTTTTACCGGATAGCTGATATCCCGCTGGTATTAGATAGTGGAAACTTTGATAAGGACATTCCCTCATGCGTCTTTCCAGTTTAATTATGCTATCTGGCTTGGCACTCATTAATCTAGCTAATCAACCCAAATTGGAGACTACAGCTACCCCGTCTGAGTCTTCCCATGAATCAATTTATGAGCTAGTTCAAGTCAATGACAACCAAATACCAGAGACTGAATCCAGTCCTACCCCCCACCGAGGTAGCGGCAGGAAAGGCTAAGACATCCAACCATGTAAATATACTTTATTACCCGCAATATATCAGATAGTCTCCTCAATTAACCCTTGTCAATTGAGGGATTATTTTTATGGGTGATACTGCTGGCGGATCCCGGATGAGTGATTATCGTCACTTCTGGCTAATATTACGCCGAATATATCTGAATTACTCCGTTTACTGTCTCCCCCCCCATGTCTTCATAAAATTCTGATTGTCATCCAACTAGACTAGAGATTTTTGGGAAAAATTATATTTTTTTCCGGATATGGAAATCTAGCCCAAGTATTTTAAGCAAGTTCTGTTACCACATATCGATAGGGTCTTTAAAAATGCTATATAATGCTTTGGCTTCCTTGGCTATTAGTGCTGCGATCGCTTCTGTAGGCGCTGCTGCCTTAGTCGCCCCTTCCCCCGCGCAGACAAAAACCATCTCCGTGGCTTCCCTAGATTTTCATACACAATTGACCCAAGAGATGGCGACCATTGTTGATAGCCAGATTATGGCAGTCGATAATAAGTCCCCAGAGGAGTCTCCCTCCTATCCTCAGCCAGGAGATGGTCGGCGCTAGTCGGTCTCTACCTACCTAGCTAGTGGTCAGCACTAGACACCAGGAAGCTACCACTCATGGGAGTACCAATTTTAGTGGTGGTTTCCGGGAACTTTTGATCACCGATCGGAGACTTATAGATATATATGCCCCCCGATCGCCTTTTTGGTAGATAATTACCTGCCCCAATTCCCTAACCCAACCCGTCCGCTTTGGGGCGGTTGTCCGCTAGGTGGCTGCACCAAGAAAATTTTTGATGATATGTTAGTGTTAGTATTTGTTGGTATCCGGTTCGGTGCCAAACTCTCGTTGGTTAGATACAAGTAAACAAGCCAAACTAAATGAAATAAACGGGCCAAAAATAAAAATAATCAGTTCCAGACCGGTCATAATAGACCTCCCCCAGATGAATGCGAGTTAGTATGTAAGTAAAATCACTGGCTTTTGGCTTGAACTAATAGACCAAGTTACATGAGTAATTCAGTAATTTTACTGAGAATCTTTTGCCCCTAACACCACCGAGATATTTTGATAAATTCCCTATTTCAAATATACCCGAAAGGTGGCAAAATTCAAAGATTCTATAGATGATCTGGAGGCTAGTTTCATCAACTCATGACAAAATCTTTACAAAGCCATGACTTAGTACCGGGGGGACTAGGGAGAATCTAGTTGTTGAAGCGATCGCCTTAATGTGGGGAAGTTATTGATAGTATCTGGTAAGTTATCCCAATCAAAGTCTGCAAATTGCTGATCGAGAATGGTGACATAATCTTGGAGAGGCTTCCAGGGATAGTTTTTAGCTAACTTTTGTAAGCGTCGCAAAAACGATCGCAACTCTCTTTGAGTCATGCGATCGCGTAATTCTGGCCATCCTTTCTCTTCTTCCTTGCGTAAAATTTCCTTTAACTCTAGCAATTGATTCAAGGGTAATTTAGTGATATTAATTGCTGTTTTTTCAGTTAATTGTTGAGGTATGTTAGGCGGTTGAATATCGATTTTGCGTGCTAAAATATCGGATAATACAGCGGCGAGTTGCTCTCTATTGACAGGTTTGCGTAGATATCCCTGACATAAATTTTGACTTAATTCAAAATCTTTGGCGACCACAGAAGCGGTTAACATAACAATGGGAATATTAGCAGTGTGGGGGTTTTGTTTGATGAGTTGACTGGTCGCAATGCCATCTAAATCGGGCATTCGTAGATCCATTAAAATGACATCAGGATGATGAGTTTCAACCATAGCGATCGCCTGGTATCCATCTTTAGCCTCTAGCAGTAGGTGTTCTGTGGTATCAAAATAACCAGCAATTAGCTTGCGGTTAGACTCGACATCATCGACCACTAGGATAGTAGAGGGGATTAAATCTGACAAATAAATGGCGGGTTGTAGATTAATTAATTGATGAGATTGTGTAATTTGGACATCAGGAAAGGTAAAAGTAAAAACGCTTCCTAAGCCTAACTGACTGTCGAGAGTTAGTGTACCTCCCAACAGATGGGTGAGTCTTCGAGTAATAGCCAAACCGAGTCCAGTCCCACCATAGCGACGATTACTTTGTCCCTCACTTTGTACAAAGGCTTCAAAAATCTGTTGATGCTGATCTGGATTTATTCCAATACCAGTATCTGCTACCATAATTTCCAGAGTGATGCGAGAATCATCATCACAATTTTGGGCGCGAACCGAAATCGTAACGGAACCATCTTCGGTAAATTTGATAGCATTTCCGACAATATTAAAGAGAATTTGGCGGAGTCGGACTTCATCAAATGCGATAATTTTAGGAACATTGGGTTCAAAATTAATCTGTAGTGATAAACCCTTAGCCATAGCTGTGGGTAAAAATATTTGCTGGATTTCCTGTAGTAATATTGGCAAATAGACATGGTGATACTCAAGTTCAAGTTTTCCCGCCTCAATTTTGGAGAGATCCAAAATATCATCAATCAAACTAATTAAGGCTCGACCCCCAGCGGCGATCGCATCGAGATAAGATTGTTGTTTATCATCTTCAACCAATCCTTTGAGTAAATCACAAAAACCCAAAATGGCATTCATGGGTGTGCGGATTTCATGGCTCATATTAGCCAAAAACTCACTTTTAGCTCGATTCGCCATTTCCGCGCGTTTCGCAACTTCTTCTAAGGCGAAATGAGAGAAATGCAAAACCGCCAACATTAAAGTATTGCGGAGTTCCATGGCGGCGTTAATTTCTAATTCATTCCAACCCAAAGCATGACCACTAACTGTTTCTTTCCAGGCTTCAAAAGATTGGCGAGGAGATAGGCGCATTTGGTTATGATCATCAATAACAACTGCTTTGTTAGGATTCCCCCCCCAAGTAACAGTCTGGATAATTTCTGAACGAAACCAAACTATTTGATAAGTGGCTTGATCTAAGTAAATGGAAATAGCCAGCAACCCAGCGGCTTGGTTGATGTAATTTTGAGCAGGTGGGTAAATTTCAGCGAGGCGATCGGTATAAAAAATTTCCTGTGGGTAATAGCTACGCAGCCAGGAGAGTAGATCATCTAAATCGGGTTGAGGGAGAGTTTCTCCGAACTCAGTGAGTTCTCCCTGTAAGCCAATGACGACACCTTGAGCATTAACTAATTCTAGTAAATGTTGACCACTAGAATCAATCATTGTCCTAATTCGATTAATTAAATCCGATTCATGTACGGAGAGTTCTTGTCTAAAGAGTTGCTGAATTTTTTTGACTTTAATCTGATAGGCTTCCCAATTTTTTTGATATTGACGGAACAGTTCCACTGACATAAATTGCCCTAATAATTCGCAGGCTTGGCGCAATTCATAGGAGACAAATTTAGGGCTGTAGTGATGACAAACAATTAAACCCCATAGTTTTTGGTCATTAATGAGAGAAATACACAAGGAAGCGGAAACCCCCATATTTTGCAGATATTCAATATGGATAGGGGAAACACTCCTAAGAGTGGCATAACTCAAATCGATATGTTTTTGAGTAATGGGATTATGAAGAGGGTAAATAGCGACGGGATTATCATTAACATTAACAATAATCCTCACCCAGTTTTTAGAATAGAGTTGTCGGGCTTGTTTGGGGATGTCGGAAGCGGGGTAATGGAGTCCGAGAAAAGGCTCTAATTCTGGTTTTTTATCTTCGGCTACGACAATGCCACTCCCATCAGTTTCAAACCGATAAATCATAACGCGATCGTATTCGGTTAATTGGCGAATTTCCTGGGCTAAAAATTGGGCAGATTCCTCGAAACTGTTTTTATTTTCAATAGCGGGAAGGGAAGATTGAATTTGTGCATAAATGCCATAAGCGCGGTGGGTTTGTGTGGGTATATGTGGCTCTAACTCCAGGATTAATACATGATCATGTCGATGGACAATAGCGGTCAATTGTTGGGGGGTATTGTTATGGGTTAATTCGATATCAATGGGGTTTGAATATTTGAGATCATGGGATTTCAGAGATTGGGATATTTTTTGAAAGGCGATCGGGGTAAATACTTGGCTTAAAGTTTTGCCAACAACAGCCTCTACTTCCCGCCCCCAAAATAGTTGAGTATTACAACTAGCTTGTAAAATGATTAGTTCTGGTTCCTGGAGAACTAGCAAACAACCGTGAGATTGAATCTTACCGGGAATATGGATGGGTTCACGATCGCAATTACTGAGATCAACAGATGTTAAGGCAAAATTTTCGACTTTATCCATTATCTAATTAACTCCTAGTTGTTAATCATAAAAGTAACCCAGCATTAGCCCCGATGATTTGTGAGCATAAAATTGTCAATAGAGCCTAACATATATATTATGTACCGAAAAACTTATATTGGCAATCAGCGATAAGTATTTCCGGGTAGCTACATCAAGTTAACCTCTGAGATTTATAATTAGGTGTGACTTCACGCCCGAATACTATGCTTGACCTAACTCAACTGGCTCGCCAAATGCAAGGGATGAGTAAACACTTGACCCGTGAAGCCCAAGCGGCGAGCGATCGCCTAAAAGCAGCACAAAACCTGCTGACAGAAGCCCAAAAGCATCAAGAAGAATTGATAGAAAGCCTGAATTACTGGGTAGATCGGATTCCCTTTCATCCCGCCATCCCCATAGACCAATTAGATAGCTGTTTCACGATTCAAGCACCACCCGCCGCCCATACAGTTTTTGCCACAGACGGGTCCCAAATCGCCCCTAACGCCCACGAAATCGCCTATTGTTACCTAATCAACATCGGTAGGGTTGTCCTCTATTACGGTCAAAGTCGCCACCCGATCCTTGATAGTGTTCCCGAAATTTTTTATCGTCCCGAAGACCTATATATTTCGCGCCAGTGGGGTATTCGCACAGAGGAATGGATGGGCTACCAACGCAGCATTTCGGAAGCGATCGCCCTCGCGGAAACAGCCCGAGAGATTGCTACGATTCAAGGGGACAACCTTAACCCGGCCCTCGCCTTAGTAGATGGTTCCCTAGTTTACTGGTTTTTGGAAACATTGCCAACAGAAGCGCGCGATCGCATTATCGAACCGATTTTAGAAGCCTGGGATATGATTAAAGTGTCTGGTATTCCGATGATGGGTTATGTCAGCGCCTCTCGCAGTAGCGAAACTATTTCGTTTCTGAGATTGCAAGGGTGTCCGTATAATGAACCTGATTGTGCGCGAAATTGCCCAGATTTCGGTCAAGTGGACAAAAAAGGCAAGATTAAACAAGCCCCCTGTCAAATTTCTGAACCTCTGCGAGATACGGTGCTATGGTCTAATTATCTGAAACCGGGACAGCGCAGCCCCCTCTGGCGATCGCGATCGCGTATTTTAGATTATTATGATTTTGATTCCATCTACTTCTGTTATGTGAATGTCGGCACAGAAATCGCTAGAATTGAATGTCCGGCTTGGGTAGCTGAAAATACGGAACAATTTGAGTTAGCTTTATCAATTATGTTAGCCCAAGTTTATAAAGGCTATGGTTACCCGGTGGCTTTAGCGGAAGCCCACAATCAAGCGGTGGTGAGAGGAGGCGATCGGACTCGGTTTTTTGCTATGCTGGAAGACCAAATGATTCGCGCCGGACTCCCTAACGTCGGTATCTCCTACAAAGAAGCACGCAAACGCGGAAGTATTGCTTAACACACCTTTAATTATGTCTGAACCATCTGATACTGATAGCAATTTACCCCCAGAACCTTCTCAGTCTTCCCAGAATCATCAAAAACAGCCCAATAAAGCGCCATGGGAATCTCTTGGCGAAGGATTGAAAAAAGTCTTGACTCTAGGGAAAATAACTGATAAAATTGGGGGATTATTTAATGTTAGTGAGAGCGAAGTTGCTGAGATTTTAGAGCGCGTCCGGGCTGAACTTCCAACTACAGAAGCGCTGCTAATTGGGAAACCTCAAGCGGGTAAAAGTTCCATTGTTCGGGGATTAACAGGAGTTTCGGCGGAAATTGTCGGCCAGGGATTTAAGCCCCACACCCAAAACACTCAACGATATGCTTACCCTTCCGGGGATCTACCTTTACTGATTTTTACGGATACGGTCGGACTGGGGGATATTAATCAGGATACGGATGAGTTGGTAGCGGAATTGGTGGAGAATTTACAGCAGGAAACTCGCGGCGCACGGGTGCTAATTTTGACGGTGAAAATTAATGATTTCGCTACAGATACCCTGCGAACTATTGCGGCTAGTTTACGGTCAAAATACCCTGATTTACCCTGTTTATTGGTGGTAACTTGTCTCCATGAAGTCTACCCCACAGGAACGGCAAATCATCCCGCCTATCCGCCGGATTTTCCAGACTTTCAGCGAAGTTTTGATGCCATACAAGAGGATTTTGATAATTTATATAATCGCCTAGTTGCCATTGATTTTACCCTAGAAGAAGATGGCTACACCCCGGTATTTTATGGGTTAGAAACTTTTAGGGATACTTTGATAGAATTGTTGCCAGAAGCGGAAGCCAGGACTATTTATCAGCTTTTGGAAGGACAGGCGGGACAGGAATTAAGTAGTTTATATCGAGACGTGGGAAGGCGCTATATTTTAGCTTTTTCAATTATGGCGGCTACTATAGCAGCGGTTCCCCTACCTTTTGCGACTATGCCAGTTTTAACAGCCCTACAAGTGTCTATGGTGGGGTTACTAGGAAAACTCTACGGTCAAACTATTACCCCCTCCCAAGCTGGGGGTATTGTTAGTGCGATCGCTGGTGGATTTCTCGCTCAGGCGGTCGGTCGGGAATTAATTAAGTTTATTCCGGCTTTTGGAAGTGCGATCGCTGCTTCTTGGGCTTTTGCTTATACGGGGGCTTTAGGTGAAGCTACTTGTGTATATTTCGGGGATTTAATGGGTGGCAAAAAACCCGATCCTAAGCGAATTCAATCGGTGATGAAACAAGCCTTTAAAAATTCTCAAACCCAAATCGACAATGGACCATGAAACTCCCCCTCCCTCTGGGAAAGGGGTAGAAGGAGACAAAGGACAATTGTCGGGGCGAAAAATTTTTCGCCCCTACTGTTCGCCCCTACTGGTGGCTAAGATTGTCTACAGGGGATATTGAAGTGGCAAGTTTTGATCTAAGATAGAATTTAGAATCGCTTAATATATATTTGTTATGGCTACATCAGTTCCGCATTTAGGGAAGCAATTAAGGCCCAGTGGCGAACATATTTTGGCTTCTATTGACCTAGGAACCAACTCTCTGCACATGGTCATAGTGCGAATTGATAAGAGTCTACCCGCATTTACGATTATTGCCCGAGAGAAAGATACGGTCAGACTCGGAGACTGTGGACCTAAAGGACAACTCAAGCCGGAAGTCATGGATAGGGCGATCGCCACCCTCAAACGCTTTCAGGAACTAGCCAAAACTTTTAACGCTGAACAAGTTATTGCTGTCGCTACCAGTGCAGTCCGGGAAGCGCCCAACGGTCGGGATTTTATCAAACAAGTATCCGATGAATTGGATCTCGAAGTTAACCTGATTTCTGGTCCTGAAGAAGCCCGGAGAATTTATTTGGGTGTCCTCTCGGCTATGGAATTTCACGACGAACCCCACGTTATTATTGATATCGGAGGGGGTTCGACAGAGTTGATTTTGGGAGATGGTGGAGAACCTAAATTTCTCAGTAGTACCAAGGTCGGGGCTGTCCGTCTCACTCAAGAATATATCAAAACTGACCCTATATCTCGCACAGAATTTCTGTTTGTACAAGCCTATATTCGGGGAATGTTGGAACGTCCCGTTGATGAGTTGCGTCTTCATCTCCCCAATCGAAAAGTATCCCATTTAGTCGGCACTTCCGGTACAATTGAAACCTTGGCGGTGATGATTGCTAAGGAAAAATTAGGCACTGAGCCTACACCTTTAGCAGGATACCAAATTACTTTAAATGAGTTACACAATATCGTTAGTCGTCTGCGGAAGTTATCCTACCAAGAAAGGTTACAAATTCCTGGCATAAATGATCGGCGGGCGGAAATTATCCTGGCTGGGGCGCTGATTTTACAGGAGGCGATGAGTTTATTAGAAATAGAATCTCTGACTATTTGTGAAAGAAGTTTGCGGGAAGGGGTAATTGTTGATTGGATGCTTACCCATGGGTTGATTGAAGACCGCCTACGATATGAAAGTTCTATCCGACAACGTAGCATCCTCAAAATTGCTCAAAAATATAATGTAGATTTAGAACATGGTGAACGGGTGGCAGCCTTCTCTCTCAGCCTATTTGACCAAACTCATGGCGTTCTCCATGACTATGGATCGGCGGAACGAGAGTTGTTGTGGGCGGCGGCTATTTTGCATAACTGCGGGCTATATATTAGTCATTCTGCACACCATAAACACTCCTATTATTTAATCCGTAATGGGGAACTTTTGGGTTATACTGAAACCGAAATTGAGATGATTGCTAATCTGGCTCGTTATCACCGGAAAAGCGCCCCCAAAAAGAAACATGAAAATTATCAAAACTTGTCGAAGAAAAACCGTCACATTATCGACCGTCTTAATCCTTTGATGCGGTTAGCGGTGGCTTTAGACCGTCGTCAAATAGGGGCTGTAGCTGAGGTTAATTGTGAGTGCGATCGTGATAAAAAAGAGTTTAAATTGATACTGAAACCGGTTGACCGCCAGGATAATTGTGCTTTGGAATTGTGGAGTTTAGACATCAAAAAAGATGTGTTCGAGCAACAATATAACATCAAACTGGCGGCGTTTTTAGAGCCTTAAATTAACTGTCAACTAACCCGATAATTGATGTGGCGCTACCCTTTCCCCCTCTCCCCAGAAAGCGGGTTTATTTATCTTATCGTTGGTAGGCTATGTCCTAGGGGAGGCGCGCCCCTACAATTATTAATTATTAATTATTAATTATCAATTAATTACCGGGTGGGGTGGGGCGGGTTTATTAATATTCTCCTTGAAAGCCGAGGTCCTAGGGGAGGCGCGCCCCTACAATTATTAATTATTAATTATTAATTAATTAATTACCGGGTGGGGTGGGGCGGGTTTATTAATATTCTCCTTGAAAGCCGAGGTCCTAGAGGAACCCGCCCCTACAATTATTAATTATTAATTATTAATTATTAATTGATTATCGGATGTTGTTTAATTCAGGCTGGGGGGATATATTTAAAGTCCTGACTTTAATATCCTGATAAAATTCATCCTGGGATAACTCTACCTTAGACTGAGCCGATAATAATAACAAAGCCCAAAAAACCCCAACTCGATCATGTTTAGAATTATAAATAGGCGGAGTATTTGCGGCTGACTCTGGGAGTAGATTGGTGGATTCTAACAGGTTGGGGGTGTGTGTTTTCTGCTTACCAATCAGATTAGACCAGAGAACTAATAATTGTTCAAGTTCTAACCAATCGCCTTGTGGGTCTACACTTTCAGCCTGGAGAAGTTCCTCTAATTTTCCAGCCATCTCGACCAGGTTTTCTTGGTGTGCTAATTCAGCGATCGCTTTAGCTGCTTTATTTTTGTTAACAGAAACATTACGACGGGGACGGGGACGACTCTGGTGTTGGGCGATGGTAGTCGCCATTAATTGTAGTTGATCAATCAACTCTTGGAGTGTGACTTTACGCTTTTGGGGAACCTTAGCCACAGCGCGGCGGCGTAACTGTCGTTCCAAATTCTGAGGACGCAGCCACTCAGCTTCTGAATCTTCCCCCAAAAATTCTAACTCTTCGGTAATCATAGCATCATCATCCCCAGCCGCATCAGAATCCATGAGGCTATCCGCCTTGAGTAGCACCAGCATAGAAGCATAAAGAAAGGCTTGACCAGATTGGGAAAGTTCTACAAACTGATTATTGGAGACGGAATCAACCCCGGGAGTCAGTTGGCTGAGGTAGCGATCAATCACGTCAATCACCCGCACATCCCAGGGATCTATTTCTCCCTGTTTAGCCAAATCAATCAGAAGCGCAATTCCTTCTGAGAGGCTGGCTAAAGCGTCCTGGGGTTTGTCAGAGGTCATAGGCGTTGTTTCTCCGGTCGGCTGGGGTGTGAACAGGAACTTGTGCTTACTACTATAGCTGGATGTAGGCTTCCGCATTATAGCATAAGGCTATGAGGGCTGACTTAGATATTTTTGATTACAATGAATATGATGGTCTCTAGTATGCCTGAGTTTAACTGATCATGGAATCTTTAAAATCCCAAGCCTTGTCTTATTTAAAAACCGCCCTCAATAACCCTGACGCTACTTTCCGAGATGGACAATGGGAAGCGATCGCTCGTCTAATCCAGAACCGAGAACGTTTATTAATTTCCCCCCTTCTCGCTTTAATAAAACACGGCGTAGGGTTATTGGGTGCCCTGTCTATTTGGGAATTCTGAGGCACCCAACTAGATGTAATTGACTGGAGATTTAGAAGCGTTCACCAATACCGAAGTGGATCTGATTTCCGCCTTCATCATTAATCCCATAATCAATCCGAATTGGACCGAGAGGAGACTGAATGCGAACGCCGCCCCCGAAACCAATCCCACTGCCGGGTTTACCACGAATACCGCCAGGATTTCCTTGGACACTGCTTTGAGTACCCAAAGCATGGGCACCATCAATAAATAAAGCGCCGCCAATCAAAAAATTAGCAACAGAAAAGACTGGGAAGCGATACTCGACGGAACCCAAGACAAAACTGCGGGCGGCGGCTAAAGCACCTTCACGCCAACCTCGGACAGTGTTAGCACCCCCCAAGGGGAAGGCTTCATAGGGTGGGAAATCGCCCATAATTGTGCCAGCTTGAATATTGAAAGCTAAGGCTTGGGGTGCGCCTGGAACCAACTGTAAGAAATCAACGGGGATATAATAACTATAACTACCTCGGACGCGATTAAAAAATATATTCCCGGAACCTATGGGAATCGATTGTTCTGTTCCGAAGCGAAAAGCATAGCCACTGGTGGGAATTTGGCGATTATTACGGCGATCGGTGGCCAACCCAAACTGAACGGTAAATAAATCATCCTCGCCAGACTCACTAGCGGAAAGAAGTTTACCTCTCTCATCGCGGGGGGTGATACGTTCACGAGAATCTGTTACCTGAGCGCGTTGATATTGAAAACCCAAGGAAGCCACCCAGTCGGGGTCAACAAAAGGATTTTCGGCAAAGGGACGGGTAAAACTAATACCACCACCAGTCCGAATTACCCTAGGGCGGTCTTCATTAGGGAGTCTAACATCTTCGGAGCCTTCCTCAAAAACTAGAGAAATCCCACGGCGGCGAAAAGCATTAACAGTGTAGGAGGTGCGGTAAGGGTCTCCAGCAATCCAAGGGTCTGTAAAGCTCAAATCGACGAGTAAAACCTGTTCACCAACCTGCACTTCGGCGGCTAATTGGTGATTATTTCCCCCCAAGTTGGCTTCACGATAGCTAAGAGTTCCAAACAAACCGGTGGCGGAACTGAAACCACCCCCAAAGGCGACGGACCCAGTGCTACGTTCAATGACATTAACAATCATATTAGCCTTGGTGGGGTCTTCGGGGGCAGGTTCAAGCTGAAGTCGGACATCATCAAAAATGCCTAATCTGAATACCCTACCTAAGTCCTGTTGAATAGTTGCTTGGTTAAAGACATCTCCGGGCTGCAACTGAATTTCACGGGTGATAATAAAGTCACGGGTGCGACCTGTAACGGGATTACCGTCAGGGTCGGTTGGGTCTCCATCAGCATTGAGGAAACGAACTATAATCTCGGAAATTACGCCCTCAGCGACTCTTAAAGTTACTACCCCCTCTGTGGTAACGTCTGGGGCGGCAATTACCTGGGCGAGTACATAGCCATTTTGTTGGTACCAGGTTTGGATATCGTCGATCGCCTCTTCAATGCGTCGCAGGTTGATAATTTGACCGAATTGATTAGCAAAACTAGCATCAACGACCTCGGAGGGGAGAACCTGATCTCCTTCGATAATAACCTGCTGTAGGGGAGGGTTAGGTTCGACATCAAAAGTGACTCTGACTCCCAGGGGGGTATCTTCTGGGACAGCTCGGACGTTTCTAAATAGACCGGTGGCAAAAATGGCATTAATATCTTGTTGGAGTTGGGAACGGGTAGCGGTGCGTCCTGGTTGAACTGCGATCGCCCCATAGACAACATCCACCAACTGCTCATTATCAGTTCCCGATACGAGAACTTCAGCAATTAGCACATCAGGTTCTCCCGGCTGGCCTGTTCCGGGGACTGATGGCGGTAGATTATTTTGGGCTAACTCCAGATTTTCCTGGCCCCTAGTGCCGTCGAGGCTGCAATGTTCACACTCGTAGGCGATCGCCTGCATCAAATTAACCACCCATTGAGGCTCCCTAGACCAGTCTTCTGATGGCCTTACCCCGGCGGCGCGCTCCTGAGACACAGCCAAAGGTGTCTGAGGGGTCAATAAATGGCTTTTGGTGGAACTATCCAAGTCTTGTGGAGAGTGAGGGAGCCTAAACTTTGACCTTTCCTGAAGGTTAGCAATGGCTATTTGGTCTGCTGACGGCATGACATCAAAATTCGCCTGTTTTGACTCCGGCTTACCCAGAGAGGGTTCAAAAGGCGAATATACTGGCGTGGGTGGATTTTCCGACCAGGAGGCGAGACCCATTTCCACCTTGGTCGAGGCAGGCTCCTTGTGTGCCTGTGTTCTGGCGCTGGCGGTGCTGTCGGACGCTACAAGGCTATCATCGACGTTTTCCAGTGCTACCAATGGGGAACTTACGGACCGAGGAAAATCTGCCAGTTTCTGGTAGTCGTTATTTTTGAGTTGAAATAGGGGAAACTGGGTCGGGTCTGAGCTGGTCGTCCCCGATTGGACAGAAGGGATAGCGATCGCTTCTGACTCCTTATGAGCATCGTTAGACTGATCAGAAACTGCCAAAGACCCTTGATAGTCATTGAAAATCAGTGGAGGGGTTTTACCACTAGCAGAATTTGATAGCCCAAACGTTGCTGAAGTTGCCAAACAGGCAACCCAGAAAGAACAGAAGCCCATGTTATTGACATTCTTGGACATCCACACACCAAATAATCAGCCATCGATCATGTTACAACCTCAAGGTGGAAAAATTCCTTTTCCCGTCCCAGATACCTGACCCAATCCGAAATTTTCAGGTATTTTGCCCAATTATTCGGAGAGACAACCCGGTTTCTTGGCACAATCTTTTGAGGAAGCCAGAAGACTGAGAGAAACCGGGTTTCGCGGGTTCCTGTCGTGTCCCTATAAGGGGGCTGATGGTAGAACCCGGCAGTTCAACCCAGACGACTGAGAATCCTAGCTAATACTTGCTGATAAGCACTCTCGACATTTCCGAGGTCATTACGGAAGCGATCCTTATCCATCACCCGGAGGTTAGGGTCAGTTTCGGCTTGGTCCCAGAGGCGACAAGTGTCAGGGCTAATCTCATCAGCCAATATTAACTGACCATCAGAGGTAATGCCAAATTCTAGCTTAAAGTCTACCAGAGTGATACCACATTCACTGAAAAAGTCACTCAAAATCTGGTCAATCTGGCGGCTGAGGTCTTCCATAGATTTAAGCTGTTCTGGGGTCGCCAAATTCATCACCAAGAGGCGATCGCGAGTTAGTAGAGGATCACCTAGCTGGTCATTTTTATAGCAAAATTCCACCAAAGGGGGCTGCAAAACTGTTCCCAGGGGAATTCCCGTCTGTTTACACAGACTCCCTGCGGCGATATTACGAACAATCACTTCCACAGGAACAATCTTCACCCGTTTGATCCGCATTTCATTAGGACTAGGGGTATCAATGTAATGAGTGGGAACACCCGCCGCCTCTAGGAGTTTGAACAGATGACCAGACATGGTGTTATTAATTTCACCCTTCCCTTTAATCGTCCCCCGTTTCTGGGCGTTAAATGCTGTGGCATCATCCTTATAGTAAGCCAGCAACACCTCTGGGTCATCAGTGGTATAGACGATTTTGGCTTTCCCTTCATACAGTTGTTGTCGGTCAGAGATATCAGACATATAGCGCGATGGTTAAGTTAGTATTTTGGTAATTGCTACCGGGACTGTGCCATCAGAATAACTGATCCGCGTCCCTGGACTCGATAGTGATTCCCTTGAATTGGGGGGGCTGTTTTCTCGGTACAGAAATCATTGGGGACTGCTAAAGCTGTATCCACAATACGATACCACCGTTGACCTTTTGGGAGAATAGGTATCTCAAACAGGAGGGGTTCCCAATAAGAATTGAGCATAATATGAAGATATTCCTGTTTTTCGGGATGTCGTAAACTAAAGGCAATACTGCGGGAATAATCTGCCCAATCGGGTTTATTTAAGCGTACCCCATGCCATGTAATGTTAGGTAATTTACTATTGGGGTCCATGACTAAAATGCTTTCAATCCGAAAAATTTGCAGTCTTTGGGTAAATCGGATCAGATTTTTCACAAATCGCAATAGTTCCGGGTGTTTACCGACATCACTCCAGTCAAACCAACCTAACTCGTTATCTTGACAATAGGCGTTATTATTTCCGTTTTGGGTGCGGCGGACTTCATCACCCATTAACAGCATGGGAGTTCCTTGGGATACTAACAGAATTGTCCACAAGTTTTTCATTTGTTGATTGCGTAGGGCTTCGATATAGGTATCATTAGTTAAGCCCTCAACTCCACAATTCCAACTGCGATTATCATTGTGTCCGTCCCGGTTATTTTCACCATTGGCTTGATTATGTTTCTGGTTATAGGAAACCAAATCATTGAGGGTAAAGCCATCGTGACAGGTGATAAAGTTAATGCTACAATGAGGTTCGCGATCGGGTTTGGGGTAAATATCTGGACTCCCCATAATTCGATAGGCTAGGCGTTGGATTTGTTTGGGTTCACTTTTGACAAAACTGCGAACATCATCCCGAAATTGTCCATTCCATTCGGTAAAGCGATCGCCTGCAAAAGACCCCACCTCATACAGTCCCCCTGCGTCCCAAGCCTCAGCAATTAGTTTGGCTCCCGCCAATACCGGGTCAGATTTAATAATCCATAAAATCGGCGCATCTTCCATGGGTGTACCATCACGATTTCGGGAAAAAATTGATGCCAAATCGAACCGAAAACCATCCACGTGCATCTCGGAAACCCAATAGCGCAGACTATCAATAATCATTTGTCCCGCGATTTCATGGTTGGCTTTAATGGTATTTCCGCAGCCACTATAGTTACTATAAAACGACTGATTCTCCTCCTCCAGCATATAATACATAGAATTGTCAATCCCCCTAAATGAGAGAGTCGGACCATTCTCATTTCCCTCGGCGGTGTGGTTATAAACTACATCTAAAATTACCTCAATACCCGCTTTATGAAGGGCTTTCACCATATCGCGAAATTCATCAACAGGTCCGAGGTGGTCGCGCCTAAAACTATACTGTCTATGGGGAGCAAAAAAGGAAACTGTACTATAACCCCAGTAATTTTTTCGAGGCGGAACAGCGTCTTGTTCATCAAATTGATGAACAGGCATTAATTCTACTGCAGTGATTCCCAAGTCTTTTAGATAAGGTATCTTATCAATTAAGGCTGCATAAGTTCCTCGTTTAGACGGGGGAATACCTGAGTTAGGATTGCGGGTAAAACCGCCCACGTGCATCTCATAGATTACGGTTTGAGAATAGGGGATTTCCAGCGGCTTATCATCTTCCCAATCATAAGTTTTGGGGTCTACGACTACGGCTTTCATAGCCTTAGCACAGTTATCACCACGTTTGGAGGCCGCTTCCCGACTATAATTTTCGGTATTAACCACAGCTTTAGCATAGGGGTCAAGCAGTACCTTATCCGCGTCAAATCTATAGCCCAATTCCGGCTCAAACATTCCATAGGCGCGATATCCATAAATTTGCCCTGCCTTAATGCCTTTGACAAAAATATGCCAGTAGTAGAAAGTTTTATTATACTGAGGGTCAAACTTGATCACACGGCTAGGTTTGGCATCATCTTGGGCATCAAAAAACAGCAACTCTAAAGATGCACAGGTTTTGGAAAATAAGCAAAAATTGACCCCATCAGGATAAACTGTAGCACCGAGGGGGAAACTCTGACCGCGCCCAATATCAGACTTCATTAATTAATCGACTCCTTTGAAAATCTTAGAGGTTTTAATATTCTCAGGTGGAACGCCAAATTCTCACCGGAAACTGTTGAGGTTGGTCCTCAAAGGCTGTATGTAGCAACCATGCTTTAATGGGAGAAATTGTTTCTCGTTGACTTTTAGTTAGATTTGGGTGTTTTCTTAGTATGTTCAGTCTATGAGGGATGTCCCCTAGTTCCCAATCGAGGCAGCTATGGCCAAGATGTTGTCAAGAAATCCTTTAAGATTTTAGGCGATCGCGACACATTTCGCGACAGATTTATGGTAAAATGAGACTCGGCGAAACTGTTAAGTCTACCAACTCTGAAGTTCAGGGTGATCTCGTGGGAATGCCAATTTTCAATGTCGCCGAATCAAAGCATGATTTAATCTCAAATTAGGTTAACATTTTACGGCAATACGGTATAATAAGCGAGAAGAGTTGAGGATAAACCTATTGCCAGATATGTCAAACCCAAGGAAGCCGCCCAAATCCTTGGAGT